>JAAGZO010001098.1 GCA_024206195.1 bacterium
CCTATCTGCTTGCACCTTACTGGATGTCCATAGCTAGTGTCCTCACTGTGCCAATTCCAGTAGTTATTCTAAGAACAAGTACCTGACATTTTTCGACACATCTGCTACAGCTAATCGATAACCAGCCCGATTTGGACGGGGTCCCTGGTCAAATATTCCCTGTAACGTCTACACGAAAACGTACAGATATATGGACCAAGGATACAGTCACTACGAACCAAGAAACATAACAACAACCAGACCAAACCATTCCAATCAATTTACTTCCAATCGTCAACGACATAAACATTATAATCATAATTCTTCATTTTCCTTCCGAAATTCCTTTCATTTATAGCCTAAAAAATGTATCTATGTAGCAATAGGTATGTCGCACTGATACGGCACCTAATCGTTAAATATGTGTTCTGTATGCTCAATATGCGCTTAGGTATGTCGCACAGGTACGGTACCTATCCCTTAAATATGCGCTCAATGACAATTGAAGGTATGCCATATAGCTTGTCCATGTCTAGCAAGGTATGCGGTTACCATTTTAAGTATGTCACTAATATGGTATGCCAAAATGATAGTATGTCATTGACATGGTATGCGATCGCAAGCCCATACTTAAAAATTTTGACATACCTAAGAACTCTAATTTAATATGAAAAACTTGCCAGGGTTACTGACATACCTAAAACACCCCATTTTTCACAATTAAGTATGCAAATTTAATTGCATACCTTACAAATTTTTTACATAATCGTTTTCCTAAATTATTTGAATTAACTTAGTCAACTCCCATTTATTAAGGGCAATGAAACTATATGAATGATTTAAATGAAAAAATGTTTTCTAAAGAATAAATCAAATTTTTAGCAAGCGCATACTAAAAAACTGCATACCAATGTCAACTTAGTATGCGCTTATAGGTTAAGTACGGCAAAAACCCCGACATCCTCTCCAAACTACTGAACAGAGATTACTTGCAAAACACTAAGTTTAGTATCTCGTCTGTAAACAAGGTCGAAAGTGAATTCACAACTTTATTCTGGTCAACATAACAGTGGGTTAGTGTTGCATTGAGAAATCCAAAAGTTCAACGTGACTGTGGTAATTCATAACCTGACAACAATGCAAACGTTGAACCAATGACTACTGAACAAACAGTGATCCATTACAAAGGTAGTGATAGTACAGTAATCAGTGTATCCTGGTAAACGTCCGCGTATGTACAGTCTCCAATCAGCCCTTGGCTTCTCATCCCCACAGATCTTTTCAAGCTTCTCATTGGCCAGACTTTTTCAGCGGAATCTCCTTCAGGTGGGGGCTGCGGCATTGTTTGTTTTGACACAGCTGCAGGTCCATCAGCTGCATGACATTCGGATGTTCATCACAATTTTTCGCAGCGCGGCCCCCTAAAAAATATGGAACAAAGTATAATCTTTTACTAAAAATACGGGTAAGGTCAGCAGACTGAAACTGTATCTGCATTTTTTGCAGTAAACGATGCATATTGGCCTGTTGCAGATGCACTCGCTCATTGGCTTCTGGA
>JAAGZO010001099.1 GCA_024206195.1 bacterium
ACTACAGTCGTAGTTACAAACTCTCTTATTACAACTTCTTCCAGAGAAAGTGTTATGACATTTGCATATTCCTCGGCGCTTGTCACATACTCCGTTATTATTACAATTATCAGGGCAGTGTTTCTCTGAACAATCAACTCCTATAGAATTTTAATCTAAATATACCATAGAATCCATCCTCACATTCGCATTTACCAGAACTTGAACAGATTCCATTTGCACTGCAATCATTTGGACATTCATGTCTTTCACAGGTCTCTCCCTTAAATCCATCTATACATATGCAAACTCCTCCTTCACAAATTCCTTTATTGTTGCAATTATCTTTACACTAGTATAAGGTAAACAATAACTCTTACATTCGACTTTGAACAGTTTTCTCCTGTGAAGCCTTTTTTGCATACACATGCTCTCTTGACACACTCGCCATTGCCAGAGCAATCCTGTGGACAGGATGATTGAGAACAGTCCTCTCCAAACCATCCATTATAGCAAAAGCAATGTCCCTTATGACATTTTCCATGACCCAAGCAGTCATTCTTACAAGATTTATACTGACACCACTACTTTTAATATGTTTTAAACTTACATCGCCTGAAAAACCTGGGAAACAAACACACTTTCCATTCTGGCATGAGCCATTATCAGAACAATCTAAATAACATGTCCTCTCCTCACAAAAAGTCCCCTTCCATCCTCTTTTACAATAACAATCTCCATCAATACATCTTCCTCTGTTATGGCAGTCAAACATGCAAGACTTCTTCGAGCAGTCTTCACCCATCCATTTTTGGAAACATTCACAAACTCCTTCTCCCATCTTTTGTACACACTTGCCATTATTTGAACAATTATTAAGACACTTTTTCTTGGAACAGTCATCTCCTTCATAGCCTTTATCACATTGGCATTTATAGGACGGATCTCCTGAACAGATACCATTTCCTGAACAGTTATTAGGGCATATTTGCTCAGAGCAATCAAATCCGGTATATCCTACATCACACTTGCATTCTCCTTTAAAGCACTTACCATGATTTGAGCAAGAATTTGGGCAGAATTTATGATTGCAACTAGAACCTGTAAAGCCATTCTTACAATAGCATTGTCCCTTAATGCATTTTCCTCTTTCACTACCCCCGCAGTTATTTGGACATATAGCCTCTGAACAATCAACTCTCCTGTAGCCGTCATTACAGATACACTTAAGAGAAATGGAGTCGCAGATTCCATTACCACTGCAATTATCAGGACATCTTTTCTCACTACAGTCTAAGCCAGTGTATTCCTTATTACAAATACATTTCCCATTCAAACAAAGTCCTTTTAAAGAGCAATTATTAGGTCACTTAATGAAATCACAAGCGTTTCCACTAAAACCTTCAAAGCATTCACAAAATCCGTCTTTACATGTGCCATTACCTGAGCAGTTATTCGGACAGTACTCAAATGAGCAGTCACTACCAAAGTATTTCGGTTTGCACTTGCATTTGTTGTCAATACAAGCACCATTACCACTACAGTCATTCGGGCATGAACTCTGGCTACAGTCATCACCGAAGTATCCTTTATCGCAGAAACAAGCTCCTTTAATGCATTTTCCATTATCCGAACAGTCATTAGGACATAACCGTATATCACAGGTCATACCTCCCCAACCCTGCCTACATAGACACTCACCTTTGACGCAGGCTCCATTACTACTACAATTTTGCTTGCATTTAATCTCTTCGCAGTTTTTACCAAAGAAGCCATCGTAACACTCACAGGACTTATCCGCTAAGCATTTTCCTCTTCCGTTGCAGTTGCATACTTTTTCGGTGCAATCTTCACCTGAAAAACCTGGATCACATAAGCACTTTCCTCTTATACACTTTCCATTTCCTGTGCAGCCATTCAAGCAAGCAGGAAAGGAACAGTCATCACCTGAAAAATGAGGATGACAGTTGCAAATTCCTTTAACGCAAAATCCATGCTTAGAGCAATTATTCTTACAACTTTTAATCGAGCAGTCACTACCCATATAACCTTGATTGCACTTACATGTGTATGTTTTTTCGTCGCAATCACCTTTCTCTGAGCATCCATTCTCACATGTCCTCCTCAAGCAGTCTGCTCTTGTCCAACCCGACTCGCAATTGCAAATCCCCTCCTTACAGATTCCATGTCCCGAACAACCATTCGGGCATGCACGTTGTGAGCAATCATCTCCACTGAAACCAGGTTTGCAGAAGCACTTTCCTTTCAAACAGACCCCATTATGAGAGCAGCGATTAGGGCAAGCTGACTTCTCACAACTTTCACCATAGAAGCCTGAGTTACAAATACATTTATCTTTCATACATTGGCCATTATGAGAGCAGGAGTTTAAGCAGAATTTTTCAGAACAATCTTTTCCTCTGTAGCCTGGATTGCACTTACATTCCCCATTTAAGCACTTTCCGTTCTTACTGCAATTGTTCGGGCAAAGTTCGATTTGGCAGTAAGTACCTGAGTAATTCGGCTGACAATGACACACACTTTTAATGCAAACTCCATGATTTGAACATTTATTCTTGCATTTTTGAACTGAGCAGTCTACTCCAATGAAGTTCTTATTGCAAATACATTGATTATCTTTACAAGTACCATTTGGCTGGTTACAGTTCATTGGGCAAAACTTAATTGAGCAGTCCTCTGATGAAAATCCTGCCTTACATTTACATTTTCCTGTATCTGATTGGCATATTCCATTAGGAAAGGAACAATCATTAGGGCAGGTTTTAAGTTCGCAAGAAACTCCATTATATCCTTGTTTACAAAAGCACGTACCCTTTTCACAAATACCATTTTTATTACAATTATTTGGGCAACTCTTGACATCACAAGAAATTCCTTTCCAGCCGTCATCACAGACAACTATTCCATTAAAAGAGATGTAGCCATGTAACATGAATCTAGAATTACAATCTTCACCAACATAACCTTCATCACACTTACACTTTCCCTTGTTGCATATGCCATGGTAATTACAATTATTCTTGCAAGCTTTCACCTCACATTGCTGGCCTCTCCATCCATCTTTGCAGATACACATGCCATTTTTACATTTGGAATCGTTTTTGCAGGGTTTATTACATACTTTTTCCTCACAAGAAGGTCCTGTCCAACTGATGTCACAGTCAACTACTCCCTGGATGATTTTTCCGTGAACAACATATCTTATACTACAATCCTTTCCTTTAAATCCCTCATCACAGTGACAATCTCCATCAACACACTTTCCATTATTTGAACATTTGTTTAAACAAGCTACCTTACTACAGTCTGGCCCGGTAAACCCTTCTTTACATAGGCACTTTCCGTCTACACATTTCCCAAGGTCGCTACAGTTACCTGGACACTTTTTTTCATCACAAGCAGGCCCTGTCCACCCATCAAAGCACATGGCAGTTTCACCCATCAATTTACCATGCACTACATATATATTACAGCAATTTTCTCCTCTCCATCCTTTATTACAGTGACATTCTCCATCTATACACTTACCCCTGTTATGGCAGTTATCAGGGCATTCTTTAAACTGGCATTTAGTGCCTGAAAAACCTTGTTTGCAGATACATACCTCATCTTTATTGCATATTCCTTCATTTTTACAACCGCAATCCTTTTGATCACATGATTTACCTCTCCATCCCTTATTACAGATCACTTTTCCATCAATAATATTCCCATTAGCAACCATCCTATTTGCACAATTATAACCTTTCCAGCCTTTATCACATACACATTCTCCTTTCACACATACCCCATTAAAACTACACTCATCATGACAAGCTTTTAAGTTACAACTTGATCCTTTAAAACCTGGTGTGCAAAAGCAAGTGCCATCTAGACATTTCCCTTGCTTACAGTTTTCTTTTGAGCAGTCCTTTAACTCACATCTTTTACCATACCACCCCTTATTGCAGACTACTTTACCATCAACTAGGCTTCCATTTACTATTTGAAATTTTGAGCAATCATCACCATAAAATCCTTTTTGACAAGTACATATCCCATTATTACATTTACCATTATATGAGCAGGATTTAGGGCAAGATTTCCTTTCACAAGCTAAACCGAAAAATCCTTTGTAGCAGAAACAGTTTCCTTTATTACATTCTCCATTTCCTGAGCAATCGTTTAAGCAAATCCTAACATTACAATTTTCACCTGTCCAACCTGGAAAGCAATTAATTTTACCATCTTCTAAAATTCCGTTCTTAATATCACGTAAGTGGCAGTCTTCTCCTTTCCAACCTTTATTACATTTACAAATTCCATTATCACATATTCCATTTGAACTGCAGTTATTTAGACAAACTTTTAACTCACAATATTTTCCAATATATTTATCTCTACATAAGCATTCTCCGAATTTGCAAATACCATTTTTATTACAATCATCCTTACATTTCTTAAAACTACAATCAATTCCAGAAAATCCTTTTTTACAAATACAGATTCCATCTTTACACTTTCCATTGTTATGACAGTTATCTATGCAAACCCTTTCAGTACAGTCACAACCTGCATAACCTTTCTGACAAATACATGATCCTTCCTTAGTACACAATCCTCTATGGTTACAGTCTTTAGGACAGCCCTCTAAAGAAATTAAATTAAAATCTTACTAAACTGACATAAGTCTCCTTTCCAGCCTTCCTCACAAAAGCAAATATCATTCTCACACTTTCCATGAACACATTTAATAGTGCATTTCTTATCCTTACAGTCTTTGCCTACAAAGCCATCTTTGCACTCACAAACTCCTTTTACACAATCCCCGTTACCTGAGCAGTCATTGGGGCAATATGCCTTGTCACATTTCTCCCCTTCAAAGCCTTCTTTGCAATCACACTTTCCTATCATACTATCACAAGTTCCATTAATACACTTATTTATGCACTTTTTAAGAGAACAGTCTTTGCCATAGAACAGTTCCTTACACTTGCAAATGCCTGTACTCAAGTCGCAATGTTGGTTCTTATTGCAGTTCTGACACTTCTTTTTAGGACAATTTTTTTCCTTAAATTTCTTTTCGCAGTTTTTCCCTTCAAATCCCTTTGCACAGTTGCAAGTACCCTTGTAGCAAGTTCCTCCATTTTTACAACCACCTTCACAACTTTTGATACTGCAATCAAATCCATCATAGCCTAGTTTACACTTGCACTTCCAGTCTATACACTCACCTTTTCCACTACAATCATTCTTGCACTTTATTTGATCACACTTTTCTCCTTTCCAACCTGGCTTACACACGCATTTATTGTTAAAACAATAACCATGATCAGAACAGCCGCAGGATTGAGAGGAGCAATCTAAACCCATCCACCCCTTATTGCAGATGCACTTTCCATCCTGGATTAAGGTTAAAAATTCATTTTACCTCGCATTTACCATTGCCACTGCATTTATTCTCACACTTAGGCTTCGAGCAGTCATCTCCCGTCCAGCCGTGAAAGCAGTTGCAAGTTCCTTTAACGCAATCTCCTCTACCATTGCAGGAGTTAGGGCAAATATCTAAAATTAATTGGACTTTTTTTACTTATCGAACAGTCGTAATTCATCCAACCTGGAGAGCACACGCACTTTCCATTTACGCACTTACCATTTTTATTGCAATAGTTCAAAAACTTGCAATCAATTCCTTTTTCCTTTCTTTCTGCACTAGTCTTTTTATTATCAAAAAAATGATCTTTTACTGAATCAAAACCACTTCTGTATTTTGCATCTTGAAGATCTTTAAGCATTTCTTCAGGAGATACTGAATTATAATTAAAACTTACTTTGAGAAGCAGAAGCTAAATTAAGCAGAAAAATTATAGACAAAGCAAATACAATCGTTAAGAATGGAACATTAGTATTTATCTTAACTACAAAATTCATTTACAAAAAATTATAAACATTAATACAGAATTTTGATAAATAATTCATTAGTTATTTCATATAGTAGTATTGTAATTTATTAGTACTTATTAATTTGGCTAAAATTTTATATAATTAGTATATATGTTAAGCTTCCTGCTTTATTACTTCTAAATTTAGTTATGGAGGAAATTATGCCTTGTTTCCTTAGCTTTTACCTTAAATTTTGAGAGTAAATTTTGTTCTCTTGATGGCTGTCGCGGGAATTCATCCCTTTGAACCTCTATTTTTATGCCAATTTTTATTTACTTGAAAACTCATCTTCCAATTTCATGTTATCATAATGAGAGTCTATTTCGCCTTTGCTTGACAAGTTTTTACTTCTTAAGTCCATTTCTGCTTTTGATTTTACAGATGGGATCATTCTATCTCTATCTGACTTCTTTGAGACGCTGTTAATTATACTATGTTGGTTAACCAACTGGACGCTCGACTGTACAGGAGGTTCTTCAACTAATTCATGAAGACCCATTTTATGTGAACTTAAATCAGACTGTAATATAAAAAAATATAA
>JAAGZO010001100.1 GCA_024206195.1 bacterium
AGTAAATGCTCCAGATATAAGTGATGACCTCTGGGGTACTGCTGATGCAGTCATACTTGGCGAAGGTAACAGAATGGTCGTTGGCGATTTAAAGTCTGGTGCATGGGCAGTAGATGTTGTGATGAACGAACAGCTAATGTGCTACGCCTTAGGTTGCCTATCAAGATGGGGTAACGAAAATACAGTCATTGAAATGACAATCATACAACCAAACAAAAGAGCCTTTCATAAAGATGGGCCTATACGAACTTGGGATATTCAAGCAGTTGATCTTGTCGACTGGGGTTTGAATATTTTGAAACCAGCTTGTGATGAAGCAATGGGCGAAGAGCCTAGCTTTAGTGCTGGAAATTGGTGCAAATTCTGTTCACACAAAGAAGTTTGCGAAACCTATAAATCCTTGGAGGATAATTAAATGGTAAATGAAAAGAAGAAAGAGCAACCTCTTTTAAGTTTCCAAGACAAAGACGGAAACCCTAGAGAGATATTTGAAAGAGACTTAACTGATGTAACTGCACCTTTGGTGGAAGAAATCAGTAGAGACTTGGGTGCGGAAAAGCAGTTGATGGAGGCCTATCAGTTAGCAACTAAGACTGTTCATCACATGGAGTCGGTAAGAAAGAATGTAGCTAACACTTTAGAGAAGTTAGAAAAAGAATTACCGCCTTACAAAAAGCCTGTCAAGATAGAAGGCGTTACTAAGGAGATTAACTAATGTCTTTAGCAGCAATACAAAAGAAAGCAAAAGCGAAACCAAGTATTGTTATTATCTATGGCCCATCTGGTTTAGGTAAGACAACGCTGGCAGTAGGAAGTAAGAACCCTATTGTTTTACAAACTGAAGAGGGATTAGGAATCTTAACTAACAATAGAGACATTCCTCACTTTCCTTTATCAAAAGACTACGATACTTTTTATGGTTATTTGAAGGCTTTAGTTGATGCAGAT
>JAAGZO010001101.1 GCA_024206195.1 bacterium
AGATGCTTCAACCTTGCGATTTATCTTAGAGGTAAGAGTAGATTATCTTAACTTTTAAGTCTGAAAAATTAGGATGGATAGGTTTGGGATTAGGAAAAGAGGAAATGGACAAAGTAGACATGCACCAAGCTAGTTTCATAAGTGAGACAGCATACGATCTTACTGATAGTTGGTCAGAAAGCGAGACTTTCCCTGATCACGATTTCTTCTTTGGAGGAACTAACGATATAAAAAATGTCAGCTACAAAAAAGTCACTAACGCTGGTAAGACTTTCTACACTTTGACTTATGAACGTGCTATGAAAACTCCTGACACGAAATATGATTACCAATTCTCCGATGGAACTCATACTCTCACAGCAGCTTGGGGTCTTGAAAACTACCCAGTCTTCCACGGAGACAGAGTTTATGAAGGAGCTGTCATTATATCAGGCTCCACTGTAACGCTTGCTACTGGTAACCCAAACCAACCAAAACAATCCACCCCAACAATGAATGCTCGTATGGCCTTTGAAACTCACGGAATAATTCTTGAAACATCTTGGGCTATTAGTTTCTTTGGGGTAATTGCAGCAAGATTCTTCCGCCATAAGGGTTACTGGGTATGGATTCACGGAGTTACTATGGGATTACCCACAGTTGCTACGCTTGCTTTGAGTATTGAGGCTCTTTTAGCAAGTAAATTATTTCTTAACTTTTAGTGCAACTAACACCTAATGATGAGGGAGAGTTTAAGCCCCATCATATCATTGGCTTTATATTAATGGGCAT
>JAAGZO010001102.1 GCA_024206195.1 bacterium
AACCGCATCCGGAATTGTGCGCCAACCAAGAGGATTATTTCCGGCTCTTCCCGGAAAAGAGCCCGCAACCTCAATCACATTTAAGCGCTTTGCAAAGGATGAAAATGCATCAGAGCTCTGCGCTAGGGACACAACCGACGGATTAAATCTCACTCGAAGATTACGCACCGATTGACCCGGCTGCCAATTACCATCAATATCAACGAACAACCCCGCACGCAACCCCGCCTCAACTTCGCTCTCAATCGTCCTAACGGAAAAAGGACGCTCTGTTTTAATGTTAACCCGCCCATCTTTATCATCCTCAGGATAATTATTTGGAGCCATCCAACGCCTCTGATATATCTCATGAATTTCTTTAGCAGTTAAGCCATCGGTCGCTAACCCTTGGCGTAAGCTTTCTATCTTAGTTGCCGAGTCCATCAGCCCAAGGAGTGAGCCACCGACGCCTGCAAGAGACTCCTTCGAAGGTTGAGTAGGGATTATGACAACACTTTCAACGGTATACTTACCTCGAACAGGGTTACCTACTGTGGCTATTTCATCCCAAATTCCTTCGGTCGTGTATTCCTCAACTGTAAATTTATTTGTAAATTTAATCCTCAAAAAACCCTCTGCGCTGAATGAAACAATTTCTGCTGAAAGAACTTCTCTAATACGACGGTCGTCATTGTAACTGTGAACATCTTCCACATCAGAATGAACCTCTTGCTCTACACCATCCCTAATAAACTTGTTGAGTATGTCCTTAACTTTTGCACTCAAACGATCTTTACGTTTCTCGTCATCACGATTCGAAAAAACATAATAATAACCAATGCCAGCCACTTGGGGTAGAGCAGCAATCGCATCAGTGTTTAATTCAATAAACTCTTCAACAGTGTTGGCAGGATAAATTTCTGAAACTGCTGCTTCAACCCCTTGGGGAGAAACAATAACTTCAGTGATCAAATCAGCCATTAATTCGCGCCTTTTAACAAGTTTCACATTAAAAGTTATCTTTATGCGATTATCGGACAAGAAAGTTACATTCGCAATCGTTGACCCTTCTATAGTCTCCAGATTGATCGTCTGAATAGAATTTGTTATACTTCCATCAACTTCTGCTGTTTTCTTAGCTTTAATAATAATGTTGACTATCGATCCAATCTGAGCATCCTGACCCCTCTTAAACTTCACTAAATCTTTTTTTGTTAAAACACTAGCATATTCTTCAAAGTAAGGATCCATCAACGCTACTACGCGCTTAAACACCTCTTCCTCAATCGCTGACTCATGCTGCCTTATTAATTCAAAGCCAGGATCTTCTTGATCTTTAGGTGCAACTGTAACTTTTGTCGTATCAAGCTCAAACGGATATGACACAGGTGCGCCCTCTGGTAAATATCTAACGGAATACTCCTGAAAACCCCTGAATGTTTCAATCGTTGATTCAATTTTTATTTTTATAAGTGATCCCTCTATTG
>JAAGZO010001103.1 GCA_024206195.1 bacterium
AGTGATGTTATTGGACGTGATGACATTGATGCTGCAATAATCGCAACGCCGGTGCGTTACCACTATGACATGGCTATAAAGTGCTTGGAATCAGGAAAACATGTGTTGGTCGAAAAACCAATGGCTCCTTCGGTTAAAGAGTGCAAAGAGATAATTGATACAGCAGTACAAAAAAGACTAATAGCCATGGTTGGCCATACGTTCGTATATGCCCCCACGGTTAGAAAGATCAAGGAAATTATTGACAGCGGTGAGTTAGGGAAGATCCAGTACGTGAGTTCAAGACGGCTTAATCTAGGGTTGTTTCAAAAAGACATAAACGTGGCTTGGGATCTAGCACCTCACGATATTTCAATTATAATATATGTACTTGGCACAACTCCAACAGGAGTAAACTGTCAAGGCAAGGCTCATTTTACAGAAGGTATTGAAGATGTCACGAATATGACATTGACCTATAGTAATGGCATGTTTGCGACGATTCAGAGTAGTTGGCTTGATCCAAACAAGGTGAGAGAGATGACCTTCGTGGGTGACAAGAAAATGCTTGTATATGATGATACGGAACCCTTAGAGAAAATAAAAATCTATGACAAGCGTGTCGAGATACCACCACACTATGACACGTTTGCTGAATTCCAGTATTCATATCATTACGGAGATATTTATTCTCCGTACGTGAAGCAAGCTGAATCGCTTAAGTTTGAATGCCAACACTTTATAGATTGTATGAAATCCGGAAAGAAACCAGACTCTGACGGTACTAATGGACTTCAAGTAGTTCAAATACTAGAGGCTGCTTCACAGTCTTTAAAAAGCAACGGTAGACAAATTAGTGTTGATAGCTTAGAAAGTATTGGCGTAATTGCCTGATGGTGCTTTACTTCGTCTCTTATTGAGATAGAACAAACCTGACAAACCGGGTATGTTGTCAGTATAATTAGGTGAGGTAAACCCCCGGCTCTGCCGGGGGACTCCTAGTGTTCGACATATACTGGGTTCTATGAGAGCCTCCTATATGGGAATTGTTCAAAACCCATGCAAGGAAACTCTCAACAAATCATATTAACATCTGAATTATACAAGTTGGTAATACAAAAGCCTACTATTTGATTCAAAGCTATTGAGTGTATGGCGACTGCAGCTCAACATCATATATGGTTAGAAATACAGTACGAGTATAACATGAATCTAAAACCAGCAGATCAACACATTAACCATTTCCAGATGTTTAAAGAGCAGCAGGGTGCTATGGCCGCTTTGAGCGGCTCACATTTTCAAGCCTCCGGCTTTGTCGGAGGTATATGACTCAAAAACCACAGAGTTAGTAAAACTTCACTAACAAGTGCGTCAGGAATGGGGCTTTGTACTTTCCCAGAATGCTGCAAAATCTAAAATAGATTCTTTCTGTGGGATAGAAGGACTACGGAATACAGGGTTGTGCAAATGATGTATTTTCAGACATGAGATTACATTGAGTTACAAGCTGAATATACATCGCTATGTGAGATTCTTGATCTGTGGTTGTTTTTCAATACGATGAACAAGAAACTGCTAATAATAAACCGTGATCAGTTTGGTTACCACATTGACACATACAACTATTGCAGACATGCAAATCTCCATTACAGCATAACCTACATATGCTTTGATTCAGGAAAGCCCAGAATAGAAGCCTCAGGAATAAAATGTACTTATGTTTCAAGGAAAGGTAATATTCTGTTTAGGTATCTTCGACTTATGTTTGCCTTCTTGCGTGAATGTAAGAAAGAGTATAATGTTATCTTTGTAAAGTATTTCACCACCTGTGTGTTGCTAAAAATAGCAAATCCAACTAGGTGTTTTATATTTGATATCAGGACTGGAAGCACTGAAACAAATGTAGTAAAAAGAAAGTGGAAAGATGCTGTTTTGCGATTCGAAAGTTGGTTTTTTGATCGAATAACGGTGATCTCGCCATCTTTGGTGGAGAAGCTTAAATTGCCAGATAGCAAAGTGCATATTCTGCCGCTTGGGGCAAATCCGGTCGATGGTCCTAAAAAACACTTCGAGGAGTTTAACTTGTTATATGTAGGTACTCTTAACAAGAGGCGTATCGAAGACACGATCAATGGTGTTGCTAGATTTATTGCTGAATACAAAAATACAATCAAAGTTACGTATGACATCATTGGAGATGGGGAT
>JAAGZO010001104.1 GCA_024206195.1 bacterium
ATTACAGTTGAAAAGGAGTAAATATATATTCTTGATGTTGCTGCAATGCAAGCAGTTCTTTGTACATGTGCACTTTCAAGCAGGATTGAAAAAATAACTCCCTGTCTCCAATATCTCCCCATCTCCAATAACTCCCCATTCCATGGTTAGGTTGAAAAAATAACTCCCCGGGGAGTTATTGGAGTAAATACGGTAATTGAGAATTTACGGTACTTTCGGATTACATGTGTGGTACGTACATAAATAGATCTCACCATACCTGTTCTCTCCTTGAACCACATCTTCATACAAACACCATCTACACACTCCTGAGAAATTGCATTGTCACGAAGTGCTTTTTCTGCCTAAACATTCTTTTTAACCTTAAAAAAATATTCGTTCTTATGCCCGTCGCGAATGTGCGTTTATCTGTGGTCTGTCTGTCTGGCTGTGTGTGTGTCCGACCGATTTCTCAGCGAAGAAGCCAATGGCTCCTTCGAAAGCTTGTCAACTCTAGTTGGAAAACTAACAGAAAATCAGAATTTGATCGGTTGATCAAGGGTGATGGA
>JAAGZO010001105.1 GCA_024206195.1 bacterium
TCCGGTCTAGCCTCGTCGGTCTTCCGTTCTTCTTCAGAGTCCCATCCGTAGATTCTGATGTATGCTGTTTTTCTGCCGAAATTGATAGACTCTATAACTGCTGGTTTAAAATATCTGTCTTTTTTGTTTTTTAGTGCCATTTAATTCTCCTTTTCTGATTATATAACATATTTAATTGGTTGTAGCAATGTTAGACTTTATCATAATTAGCTGTAAGCTTAACGGAACTTACAGCAGTCATACTTCCTGTGAACATTGTTAGCTCCTCAAAATTATCGTCTATGTTTACTCTGCTAACTTTTACCGATATAGATGTCGCCCCGTCTTTCCTTGCGCTAAATACTCTGTATTTATCAGCTACGGTTGTTATATATCCATCTAATATTAATACATCTCCAGTAGTCGTCAGTACTGTTACTAACTCATCATATATGTCCCCGTAAGTAACCGTTGTGGCGCTATAATAATATTTGAATTTCACCTCCGCGCTACAATTTACAACATCGTCAAAATTTGCCTCTGCAAGAAACGTTACGCCTACCGATGCTGTGCTCTCGTTTATTGTGTTTACTGCTAGAATATTTCCAGTTGATATATTTAAGTTATCCTCACAATATACATAATTTTTCATACGGATTAAACCAGCAGAATGTGATTGCAATATGATTTCTCCTGTTGATTTCAATGCTCTAATTATAAGATCATTACCACCTGTTTCTCCTATATCTCCATATTGTACGCTTGACGTATATAAACCTATAGGGGCATCATCGACTTGTAAATACCCTGTTGTTAATTGACCTGTTGCTGCTATTGAGACATCCCAGTTTGTGCCTGTGACTGTGAGGCCACCTTCAGCTATATCAACTGCTTTTTTAAAAGAGGTAGTCTGATCCGCGTTGAGTTCTACGTTCGCGTTCGCGGGAGTCGTCGCCCTCCCGTTTGTGACAAGGGCTAGTGAACCGCCAACTCCTTGCGCTCTCAGATAATTTACACTCGGATATGTATAATCAATAATCGCGCCTGTTGCATTTAATAGTATTACAGCTCCGGGTAACGTTCCGGTAATTCTTGCACCACCAGCACCAATATGTAGAGCCTCGCCGGGGTCGGCAGTTGTGCCTATTAATAAATTCCTGTTTGTAGATATTTCAAATGCAGTCGTATTCCCAAGTTGGAATTTGAACGGGGCTGAACCTGTCGCCCACGTTGAATTGATCGTTGATTCTGTATCAGTAGATTTAAAAATAATTCTTCTACCGCTCGCGCCGTCCTCATCTACAACTATGAGGCTTGGCTCATCTCCACTAACAAGAGCATTTCCAGAATAAACTGATAAACCACCACTGACTTGCAGCTTGTAAGTAGTATCATCTATTGGTGTCCCAACCAACACGCGCCCTCCATCTGGAGCCAGTTGTAAATTAATGCCGCTTGGATTAGTTGCTATAAATGATATATCTGATTCTATTCTGTTTAAATCGTTGTAATCGACTCCGTCCACTGTTGTCCAGTCTGTTTTCGGTGTTGTCCATGCCATTATGACACTCTCCCTTTTATCTGCTGTGACATACCGCCGTCGAACGATATTACAGAGCTGACTATATTATATTCTTTTGATTGATATAGGTCTAGTAATGTTATCCTGTCGCCCATTTCTAACGCCGGATTTCCACCCGGTTCAAA
>JAAGZO010000114.1 GCA_024206195.1 bacterium
CAGCACGTCCTAAGTTTAACGAATGGCAGGAAAAAGTTATCAATATCTGGTTGGACCTGAAGGGGTCGATATCTCCAAATTAGAGGAGTAACGGTTAATGAAACTATTTATTATAGCAGATACAGACTACGTTGTCGCAGATACTGAAAACGAAGCAGTTGAGTGGTGGTGTAACTTCACCGGAAATAAAATTGAGGATTTTGAGGATACTGTGGACGAACATTCTATTAAAACTAAAATCCGAGTTGCTTGTCTCAATGAGTGGGAAGAGGTCACGGTCGAACAGTATGTAACTGATAACAAAATTGAGTACCCATTTCTTGTGGCAAGTAGTGAGTGCTAAAATGGACTGTGAACTTCTTGAAGATACTAATACAAAAATGTCGAGGAGAGCCTTTCTGAGAATGTGTGAGATAAGTTTTAAACCTCAGACAGGTTGGAGCGTTCAGAAAAAGTGGCAATGCCAGGACTGCAAGCTCGGACGACTTTTGTGGAAACATGGTCGAAAAGATTTGCTACCTGACAATGTTGAGTGGAATGATGAGGAGGTATAACTATGGGATGTATTTACTCAGATTTTGATAGTCAATGCACTATGTATGAAAGTGGAGAGTCAAGTAAGTTGGACGAGCAGAAGGGAGCTTGTATATGGGAAGAAGATCCTGAGCCTGCAGATACTTGTCCTATCCAGCAGTATGAATGTGATGAACCTGAGGAAGAATTCTAATGGCGATGAGAAGAGCAGGATTTTTGTTATCTGTAATACTGATACTGGTAGCTATGCATATAAACGTAAAAGCTGCATTCGCAGCCATCATCGCTATGCTTTTAGCTAACTCTCTGGAAAATTACGACAAATGTCAGAATGGAGTGCAAAATGTCGAAAAGTAAACTTGAAACTTTTGTAGAAAAATTGAGGATAGCGTTTAAAAGTCGTATAGGTACGAAGACTGGGTGGGGAAAGAACCAGGTGATCAATGAATTCGAATTTTCAATAGCAGATGCTCTCCTCAAGATGGGTGGTGAAGATGAGAGTATACAAGATACGGAGAAAGAAGGATAGCTTGTTCTCTGATGGGAAGGACAATCCTTCATTTGTTCCAAAAAAGCAGTCGAAGTCATGGAAGAAAGTAATCAACTTGAGAGCTCATCTGAGAGAAGTCTACAAGTTGAAACGAATGAATGTTTATAATAAATGCGAGATTGTGACTTACGACTCGTCGAATTTAAAGGAGTTGTTATGATTAAGTCTATACTGAGATTTTATTTCAATACTAAATACGGAAAAGTCTACGCTCCTTGTCCGCCTCTACCTACTACAAAGTTTTACAGGATTAAAAAACTGATCCATAGATTTGACACGTGGGTGGATTCAAAGTATCGTCAAAAAGATAAGTTTGCCTGGAGGTTATGGGTTATAACATCATGATGGATCATAGTGTTGTATGGAGATCTAATTACAAGTGGTTGTGTGAACATTGTGATCATCTGGAAACTTCTCTTCACACTCGATGTCTTCTGGGGTGCCAATTATTATTTGATATCCGTCACGATGATGGGACTAAAGTTGTGGAAGTTAAACCTAAGAATTTCGAAGAATGTAGAAAGAAAAGAAAAAAATG
>JAAGZO010001106.1 GCA_024206195.1 bacterium
GTCTGCACTTGTTACAACAAAGTATGTAACTGTGTCTCCACCTTGTTCGCTGTCCTTAACAAAACCATTTGTCATCTGACCTACAATGTCAGCGCCAGTCTGTTGATCAAGTGCGATTGCTGTAACAGCACCGCTGCCTGTGTTCTGTGCGCTTGTTATCTCAACGTCTCCACCGCTTAATACGTTGTCGCCGTCAAGGTCAACATAAACATCAACATTCTGGTTTGAACTTGCGATAACATATAGCTCATCAAGTCTAGCCCATGCGCCTTTTGCGTTTGCTGTTATTCTGTAATCAGCTCCACCCATGTTTTCTTCAATTGTGTCCTGGGTGAAAATCATATACTCAACCTTTATCTGCTGAGCATCTGTTACTAGAATGTGAGGCAATACATCAATTGGCTGTCTTACATAGTTACCTGATGGCTCGTTGTGATCCATATCAGAAGTCATAATCATGATCTCAGAATCTTCTGGAGCACTTGGTGATGTCAAATCATTTGATCCGTCCTTTCCAATGGTTATCTGGGTTGTGCCGCTTGGGCAAATCTCAACACCATCGGATGTGTAGTCTGGGATGATTCTTAGTGACAATGGGTCAGTTACCAAATCAGAGAATGAACCGTCATCAGCATCGTTTGTAAGAATAACATCACCCATGTTTGTAACATCCACGTTAGACAAATCAATCTCGTTTTGCCAAGTGTCAGGGAAGGTTATTATAATCTCGTCAATACATTCTGAAGTTGGATCACCTAATGGATCATCATTGTGTATCCAAAAGATTATTTCTTTTGCTGTATTAACTGTTTGTACCGCATAGTCTGGCGGAACAACTGGGAAGTCAGCTTCATTTTGAAACTGGGTTACCTCGCCCAATCCGTTTGCAGCCATTACGCTTGGTGCGGTAATAGCCAAACCTGAAAACATACTTGCTATTAATATAAATATGGAAAACATAGTTCCAAAAACTTTATTTATTTCATTCATTTTGTCGCCTCCGAAAATTTTTTTTAAAATTGATCTTGATTTTTTTTCTACCATTTTTTTGTTACCCCCTCACCGTTTTTGTTTTTATTATGGATATATCTGATGAGAATGAATTGTTGTAGAATGGATTTAACATGAAATAAAGAATACTATCAAGAAGTAGATTAACCTTCAGATGAGTCATACCCACACAACTCATTTTATTGTGACACCCCGTTAATCACTTTTTATTACACCCTAATTTTTATTATCTCCGCGATTTATCCCCCATCACGGTTTTATTGTCTGGTAACCAATTCGATTATTTATCTAACAATAATGACAAATATCACATGAGGAAAGAATGTCAAGTATATAAATAAGATGGTAATAAAAAATATAATTCATAAAATAGAAATCCTTAAGAATGAATTGGCAAAATTCCTGTTTAAGTGATTCTTATAGACGGTAAAAATAAGAAAATATTTTACCTAAATTTAGTGGTGACATGTTCTATTTTTTAAAAGTTACCGTTTTATAAGGGTAACGCTAGATTTATTAACTTATATTTTGGATTTTTCGAATAAAAATGAAAAATAATTAAGAAAAAAAATTGTTTTTATGATTAAAAAAACAAAAATTTAAAGCTCAAGACGCCCATGATTCTGGTTTGTATAATACCAATTTCCATCAGCACACTTTACTCTGTATATTGGGAAGAAGTTTGAAATAGCTGTTGTTTCCCAGTTAGTATTGTCTCCATAGTCGACGTATTGATATGCAGTTGTAGATTCTCGAACATAAGACATACCTGCAAAAGCATAGTTCCCTTCTGCACACTTACAGAATTTCTTTAATTGATTGAGATTCCTTTTTAAGTATTCATTATTTCCATCCCAGCAGATAGCTCCACTGTTACAAACATCACCTTCGTCAATGCCTCCATCACAATCGTCATCTAGACCATTGCTGACTTCATGCACAGCACCCAAGAAGGGATCACAGGTATCTCCTACCCATGCGCCAGCTGAACATGTCACTTCTCCTGTATTTCCAGAACACGCTCCAACACCGCAGGTTGTTGGCTGTATTAATCCCTCATCTGTTGTTCCATCACAATTATTATCTAAACCATCACAGACTTCAGGCACAGGATCTATTCCACCCACACAAGCACCCCAAACACCAGCAGCACAAGTCTGAGTACCAAAACTACACTCACCAACATCAGAACCACACTGCTGAGTCAAACCCTCATCAATGGACCCATCACAATCATCATCTATATTATTACAAACCTCTGGTTCTGGAACACAACCTGAGGTGCATACATCATTAACACATGAGTCTCCAGATGCGCAAACATCACAGGAAGGACCACAGTGCTGAGTGTCATCATCCAAATAGCAGCTCATAGAAGGTCCAGAACTTCCGCAATAGTGATATCCAGGAGCACAATCATAAGAACAAGCCTGGCCAATACAAGCGCTAACTGCATTTGGATCAGAAGCTACACAAGATGTACATGTTGAGTCATCACCGCAATACTGAACATCATCATCAGCATAGCATGTTATTGACTGCCCTGAGGTTCCGCAGGAATGGTAGCCGGATGAACAGTAAAAAGAGCAGGATGCTGCAAGACACATGCCTTCAGCATAAGGGTTAGAAGCAAAACATAATGAGCCTTCATCAGTATGTCCATCACAATCATTATCCAAACCATCACAAACCTCAGGCACAGGATCTGTCCCACCAACACAAACACCCCAAACACCAGCAGCACAAGTCTGAGTACCAAAACTACACTCACCAACATCAGAACCACACTGCAGAATCAAACCCTCATCAATGGACCCATCACAATCATTATCTATATTATTACAGGCTTCAACTGCTGCAGGATTAACAGAAGCATCAGAATCATCACAATCATTTGTTTCAGCACAGTATGTATCCTGGTCAACATCAGTACAACCATCACAACCATCAGGAACACCATCACCATCCGAATCAACATTATCATCAAAACCAGGACAAACATCCTGATCATCAGGAACACCATCACCATCAGAGTCCTGAACTGTTTGCTTTATACTAAGATAAGCCTGATATGCATTAACAATTCCTGCACCCTCATCATCAGAAGTGCAAGCAACCTGCCTGTAACCAATACATCTTCCATACCAAACAAACCTGCATCTATTGCATCCAGAAGCAGGTGTTGCTGTTGAGTAAAGAGCAGTCTTTATTTCAGCATCAGACAAACCAGGATTTTCTTCAAGCAATAAAGCAATTACTCCTGAAACCTGAGGCGCTGCCATTGAAGTACCGGACCAAGAAGCATAACTTCCAGGCAATGTAGAATATATTGCATAACCTGGTGCGGAAATGTCCAAAGAAGGACCATAATTTGACCAGTACACAACAGAACCATCATCATGAACAGCTGCAACAGCTATTGCTTTTGAAGCGCACGCAGGGGAACTAACATAGGACCCATCATTTCCAGATGAAACTACTACGCTAAAGCCGTTATCAACAACATCATTAACCTTTGCTGCCAATGAATCATAATCACAATTAGGACCGCCGTAGTTTCCACCACCTATACTAATACTCATAATCTTGGCATCAAATATATTATCCATTGCGTATTCCATTCCTGCCAGCATATCATCTTCAGTGCAAAGACCATCCGCAGTGCACACTTTTAACATATAAAAGCCTGCACCAGGAGCAATTCCCTTTGCATTTGGATCATTACCATTAGCAGTTATAATACCTGCAACATGAGTACCATGTCCATGACCATCTTCAGGAGTAGAATCACTGTTAACAAAATCATAACCTCCAAGATAACTATCACTTAATTCAGGATGAGAAGAATCAATTCCAGTATCAAGAATAACTACATTTACCCCGCTTCCCTCTATACCTTCAGACCAAACATCATCTGCACCAATCATTTGTGCAGCGTCAAGCTCAACAATATGAAATATCCTTGCTTCTCTTGCGTTTATGCCCTGCAAATCAATATTTTCTGGGCATTCAAAAGAGGTTCCTTTTTTCATTTTATGTTTTACAGAACAACCGTTCATCTCCAGTTGATTAATATCAGTTTCAGAAATGCTATCCAAGATTATTCTTTTATGCTGGAATGATTTTTGGCTTATTACCTGCTGCGCAAGATCATTGTTAAAAGGTTTATCGGGTGTTGCCAGGGCAACAGAAGAAAACACCAAGATGGTGATAATGAAAAAGACTATAGATATAGTTTTGTTTAGTTTTAGTTTCATTTTTACATCTTAGTGCTTTAATTGAACCGACTATAAAAATATTTCTCAAGTAATATCCAGTCTTGGCCTGTAATCTGCATCCGAATAGTCTTTTGACACGCACTGCACGTAATAGCTGTTATCAGGTATTCCGGAATATTCCAAAGCTGATATCAGCACAACAGTGAATTCCTGGTCGAGATTTGTTAGTTCCTCATTGATTTCATATGTCAGGTCGTATGAATGCCATGTTTCTGGAATGCCTGCAGCAACTGTATTTGGAACCGTGAAAATATCTGCAAGCGTACACTCGCTGTCAAATGGCTGGTTGTTCCAGTTTATGTCAGCTTCAACGAAGTCGTGGTCAGGACAATACCACGCCTGAATCTGGCTTCCAACAACATTTGCTCCTGTATAGAACACTGCCAAGTTAAGTGTTGCCGAAGATATTGGATCACTATCATGATCAGACAGGTCAAAGTGGAAATACGTCCTGCTTACGCCGGCTTCCTTGGGATTTGTCTTAATATATGCACCAAGCCCCATGTTAAAGTCAGGCTGCGGCTGAGCAACCTTTGCGTCTTTCATGCCAGGCTCAGGGCAGATTACCTCTGTTTCTTCTATAACATAATCACCCCATCCAGTCTGGTCAGACCAGTACTTTGCTTTATTGACCAAAATAGAACCGCACTCTGTTTCTTCTGAAACAAGCATGATTAAATCTACAACCGCTTGATCACCAGGATGCAAAGTTCCCACATTCCATTTGATATAATCACTTGTTATTTCCTCAGGGGTTTCAGTTGAAGAAACATAATCAGTGTTCTCATCAAAAACATCCTTAATCCTAACACCAGTACCAGTACAATCAGTTGTGCCAATGTTTTCCAAAACAAGGTAGTATGTTAGTTCATCACCAGGTTGCACAGGGTCAACACTGTCTGTTTTGTACAGAATCAATTCACACTCATTTGTTTCACAATCATTAGAACAATCATCATCATCTATTTGATTACCATCATCACATTCTTCATCAGGCTGAAGAACTCCATCGCCACAAAACTCATCATTACAATCTGAATTGCAACCATCAAAGTTATCATTATTACCATCATCGCATTCCTCATCAGATTGCAACACACCGTCACCGCAGAATTCCTCCACACAGAATTCAGTACACCCATCATCATTAATTATGTTTCCGTCATCACACTCCTCAGGCGGCTGTATCACGCCATCGCCACAAAACTCATCATTACAATCTGAGCTGCAACCATCATTATCCTCATCATTACCATCATCACACTCCTCATCAGGTTGTAAGATGCCGTCTCCGCAGTATTCATCTAAACATTCAGAGTTACAACCATCAAAGTTGTCATTATTACCATCATCGCATTCTTCACTCGGATCTATATTACCATCACCACAAAAAGTACAATCATTACGACAACCATCATCATCAATCAAATTACCATCATCACACTCCTCACCAGGATCCAAAACCCAATCCCCACAAAAAGGAAGCATACAATTCGCCTGACAACCATCACCACTAACATCATTACCATCATCACA
>JAAGZO010001107.1 GCA_024206195.1 bacterium
ATGATGCAAACAAGGTTATAGCAAGGCTTGAAGAGCTTGGTGAAAAAGGTTATGTCATAGGCGGCGTTGTAAAAGGAAAAGGTGTAAAATACATATGAACAGAATAGAGGTATACGACAGAATACGGGATTCGCGAGGAGAATCCGTAAAAAAGAACATTGAAGAAGACCTTGAAATAGGTGTTAGCAAGGTCCTTTATGTAGAGGTATATCTGATAAAAGGAGATTTTTCTGAAGAGCAACTAAAAGCAGCAGGTGAAAAACTGCTTGCAGATCCTGTAAGCCAGGGCTTTACAAAATCCGTGAAAATACCAAAGGATGCCTGGGCCATAGAGGTAAGATACAAGCCAGGGGTAACTGATGCAGTTGCAGATAGCGCACTTAAAGCACTGCAGGACATTAACATCAATGCAGATTCTGTAAAAACAGCACAGAAATACATTATTGAAGGTGTTGAAGAAGAAAATGTTTCACGAATATGCAAGGAACTCCTTGCAAATGATGTTGTTCAGGATTATGTTTACACAAAACATGCAGAGGGGCTCAGTGATGATAATGATGATGAAAAAGAGCCTCAAGAGAGCAGCGAGATAGCAACAGTTGAATTAATCGGAGCCAGTGATGAAAAACTCGCTAAAATAAGCAAAGAAGGTCTACTATCTCTGAATCTCGAGGAGATGAACGCAGTAAAGGAGTACTTCACAAAGAAAGGAAGAAACCCTACAGATGCAGAGCTTGAGACAATTGCACAGACATGGAGCGAACACTGCAAGCACAAAACACTTACTGCATTAATAGAATGCGACGGTGAGGTTATTGATAATCTTCTTAAACAGACAATCAAAAAGGCAACAAAAGAGATTGGTAAAAAGAAGAAGTGGCTTGTTTCTGTTTTCAAGGACAACGCAGGAATAATAGAGTTTGATCATGATAATCACATTGCATTCAAGGTTGAAACACACAACCATCCATCTGCTCTGGATCCTTACGGCGGAGCAGGAACAGGAATTGGCGGAGTCATAAGAGATGTTCTTGGTGTTGGCCTTGGAGCAAAACCAATATTCAATACAGACATATTCTGCTTTGCACATCCTGACACAAAAAAGGTTCCTGAAAAGTTATTGCATCCTAAGAGAATATTCAAGGGAGTTGTTTCTGGTGTAAGAGACTATGGAAACAGGATGGGCATACCGACTATCAACGGAGCAGTCATTTTCCATGAGAATTATTTGGGAAATCCTCTTGTTTACTGCGGAACTGCAGGAATAATGCCTAAGGGATGTGAAAATAAGAAAGCAAACCCTGGTGATATGGTTGTCAGCATCGGCGGAAAAACAGGACGAGATGGCATACACGGAGCAACATTCTCCTCAATAGAGCTTGATGAAACAACATCCAGCAGCGCAGTTCAGATTGGAGATGCAATACAGGAGAAAAAAGTAATGGATGTTCTTCTGCAGGCAAGGGATCTTGGAATTTATAGTTGCGTTACTGATTGCGGAGCAGGCGGTTTCAGTTCTGCTGTTGGTGAAATGGCAGAAGAACTTGGATGTGTTGTCCACCTCGAACGGGCGCCTCTCAAGTACAAAGGGCTGCTGCCCTGGGAAATATGGGTATCAGAGGCGCAGGAGCGAATGGTATTTGCAGTCAACCCAGAAAAAATTGAACAGCTAAAAGAGCTTTGTGAAAAAGAAGATGTTGAGATGACTGTATTCGGCGAATTTTCAGATGACAAAATATTGAAAGTCATGTACAAAGACAAGACAGTAATAGAAATGGACATGGACTTTTTACACAACGGAGTTCCAAGAGAAAAGAGAAAAGCTGTGATAAAAAAACCTAAGTGCATGGAACCTGATTTTGAAGAGCCTACAGAGCTTACTGAATATCTTAAGAAGATACTTTCACACCCAACCATTGCAAGCAAGGAATGGGTTATAAGACAGTATGATCATGAGGTTCAGGGAGGAAGTGTAATAAAACCACTTTCTGGAATAGAACATGACGGACCAAGCGACTCTTCAGTTGTAAGGCCAATACTGGGATCAACCCGAGGAGTAATTGTTTCAAATGGAATCAATCCAAGATATGGGCTGATCGATGCTTATCACATGGCAGCATCAGCAATAGATGAGGCCTTACGAAATATTGTTGCAACAGGATGCAGCATAGAACACGTTGCACTGCTTGACAACTTTGCCTGGGGAAACCCGAATAAAGAAGAAAAATTAGGATCACTAGTAGCAGCATCAAAGGCCTGCTATGATATTGCAACTGTATATGAAACACCATTTATTTCAGGCAAGGACAGCCTGAATAATGAATATGCAATCAAGGGAGAAACAATTTCTATTCCTGACACTTTACTGATATCTGCATTTGGAGTAATGGAAGATGTAACAAAAGCAGTTACAATGGATGCAAAACACGCAGGGGATGCTGTATATATAGTCGGGGAAACATTTGATGAACTTGGAGGCTCGTATTACTATGAATCTATGGGCTATTTAGGACAAAATGTTCCAAAAGTTGATGCAAAGAAAGGAAAGAAAATAATGGAAAAGCTGGTTAAGGCAATGGATGATAAAATTGTAAAAGCATGCCATGACTGCTCAGAGGGCGGCATAGGGGTTGCAGCAGCAGAGATGGCTTTCTCAGGAAACCTTGGAATGAAGCTTAATCTTAAAAAAGTCCCTACAAAGGTCAAGAGGAGTGACAAGATTCTGTTCTCAGAATCAAACAGCAGGTTCCTTGTTGAAGTAAATGATGAAAAGGCGTTTGAAAAAGCAATGAAAGGAACTGTTTTTGCAAAAATTGGAGAAGTTACCAATGAAAAACTAAAGGTTGAATGTTTAAACGGATATGCTATTGTTAATGCTGAGATAAAAGAACTAAAGGAGGCCTGGCAGGGGACGCTAAAATGGTAAAAGCAGTTGTTTTGAGGACCGCGGGAACAAATTGCGATTATGAAACAAGGCATGCTCTAGAGCTAAGTGGGGCCAAAACAGATCTTATTCACATAAATGAACTCATAAGCAACAAAAAAAGCCTCAAGGACTATCAGATACTGGTCATAGCAGGCGGATTTTCATACGGAGACGATCTTGGAGCAGGAAAAATACTTGCGAACAAGATGATATACAGAATGAAAGAACAGCTTGACGAGTTTGTCAAGGACAAAAAGCTGATTATAGGGATATGCAATGGATTCCAGGTGCTTGTCAAGACTGGATTACTGCCAGGAAATGGAGGACAAACTGCATCATTAACTACAAATGACTCAAGCAAATTTGAATGCAGATGGATAAGAATGAAACTTGGCAGAGAGTGTGCTTTCACGACGGGAATGAAAGAGATAATAGAGCTTCCTATTGCACACGGCGAAGGAAAGTTTGTAGCAGATGACAAGACAATGGAAAGCATAAAGCAGAATGACCAGATTGTTTTCAAATATGTTGATGAACGGGGCGAAGAAACAGGCTATCCTGCAAATCCAAACGGTTCAATGGAATCAATTGCAGGAATATGCAACAAAGAAGGAAATGTTTTCGGCTTGATGCCTCACCCTGAAAGATTTTTAGATAAATACAGCCATCCAAGATGGACTAGAGAAAATATAAAGGAAGGAGACGGACTTGCAATATTCAAGAATGCAGTTGAATATGCAAAGAAAAATCTGTTGTGAAAAAAAAATGGAAAAAGTACTAATAATTTTAGGAAGCAAATCAAACATTGAAGTAGCTGAAAAAGCAGCTAGTGTACTGAAGAACAGCAATGTGGATTATGACATGAGAATATGCTCAGCCCACAGAACACCAGACATGCTTGACAAGATACTAAAGGGAAACTACAACGTAATAATTGCAATAGCTGGACTTGCAGCACACCTGCCAGGTGTTATTGCATCAAAAACAGTTGTTCCTGTTATAGGTATACCCTGCAAAGACAATTATGAAGGACTGGATGCACTGCTTTCAATAGCACAGATGCCACCTGGAATTCCTGTAATGTGTGTTGGCGTTGAAAGAGCAGAAATTGCTGCAATCAATGCAATAAGAATAATGAGGAATTATGATAAGGTGAATATTG
>JAAGZO010001108.1 GCA_024206195.1 bacterium
CTCCGAGGGGGGTGAAAGTGTGTGATGCCCCTTGCCATGGGGGGAGGGGGGTTGAAAGTGTGTGATGGCCACCAGGTCTGAGGGGGGTCCCCCCCCCCCCCAGATCCACCTATGGCGCTGGCACATTCCAAACCAAATCGTAGCGCCACAAGAAAAGTCGAATTCAGGGTAAGGAGCTGTGTTCAGTCTCATCAGCACGTCAATCGTTCCGATTTTCAGTCTGTTTCTGTTCTTTGTCTTCAGTCGGCTGTACAAGCTAAACCCCCTTTAACTTCAGCATTTTCTGCACAAGAGGATCTGCGCTAATGTAGCCAAATTTGGAAAGACTTCCGAGCGAACCATTGGTTCTTTCAAAACTTCGAACCGAGTGGAAGCTCTTTCCTGACCTTGATGCAGCAACTCGTGCTTCAGCTGATTTCACTCTTGAAGAATGTCACTCTCTGAGATGCTGTAGTCATGAAAATGGCGGGCAAGTGACACACATCATTGCCAAACACATGGAAGCTGTTTCTATCCAAAGACAGCTGCTTGGAACGAAAATCTTCCAACTAAGATGAAGGTGCATACTATATGCATTGTGTTGTTTTTACATAGTTGCTTTGCCCCGTTCTCCTCTCTTTATCTCATGCAAGATGATGATCAATACATTGTAAACGTTTTGTTTCTATCCATTAGTACCTAAATGTGTAATACATTTCCTTATAATTCAGTTTATCTCGCATTATTACTCTAAACTTACCATTTGACAACTACTACATTTTTTATCCCGCCGTAATATACTGAGTTCATCATTTTATGCGCAATACGCATTAATGCTATACATTAATGCGGGATTATCTTTTACACTTGTATTGTTCAATACTAATTAGGTACAAATGGACCATTTAATGTCTCAAACCTGTTTACATCACCACACTATTATTTCATTACCTTTTAAAACCATTAGCTAACAACTTTAAATATGGTTTTATTACTAACGCGAGATTAATAACACGGGATTATAATGCGTTTTCTCTAATGCACCCTTTAACCACGAACCCTTTAAACACACGTGCTATGTAAATTTATTTGCATCTCTATGTGGATCAAAGTGTACCATGTGCATTTTCGTCCTTTGCAGATCAAAAGTGTAATGTGGATCAAACAGGACGGATCAAAAACGACACTGGATCAAAAAGAGCGGATCATTGTGGAAATGGATCAAAGTGGATTTTACCCCCTGAAGGTGCCCATCCGTTCAGTGGATAACGGTATCTATTGGTAATCAGCATCACC
>JAAGZO010001109.1 GCA_024206195.1 bacterium
TATTATTTTATAATGTGATGTTATTGCACTGTTATTCAGCGGTTGTTACCTAAAAGCTGTCTGATGAATGGTTGTTCCGAATGTCTCTCTGTCTCAAGGAGCTACAACCCCTCCGATCTCATCCTGTCTCGCATCGTCTGCATGTCTCTCTTTTCCGTAGTACAACTACCTCATGATACTACAACTACCTCGCCGCACCCTCATCTCTCTCAACCTATCTTCTGATAACTATGAAACTACAAATCGATTCCCTCATCTATGCCCTCTATGTTCATCCCGCTCGCGCAGCGCAAATAATATTTTATTGAAAACGTTTCATAGTTTGCCAGCTTCTCTGGAGCCTGGGACTGCAAATCCAACATGCAGTTATGTTTTTGAATTATGCTTCTTTCGGTTGTGCTTATGATGATGGTCGATGTGCTCATTTTATTTATGGTTGACATAAACACTATTCTGGCACAGAATCCTTAGAGCTGAGATAGTTCCCGAGAACTGAGGTTAACCACCTAATATATTCATTCTAGAAAACAAATTCTTCATCTAATGAAGTGGATCTGCTCAGTGGATCTGCTCAATGGCCTGCAGATTCTCAAGGTGCATACTTAGGCTACTTTTATGAGGGTCACTCAATAAGTTCTGTGCATCACATAGGTTTTCCATTAGTGAAGATAGAAAGATACATAGAAAAAGATAGATAGAACTTATTGAGTGTGATGTAAAAATGGTGTGCTCAATGTTCATTTTGAGCATAATGTAAAATCAGGAAGTGTCATTGCTTCAGTTGGTGAGGAAAATTGGGTGCGACATCTGCATTTTGAAACTGCATGCAGATGCAATCGAGGATTTCTCGGAACAGTTAATGAGGGAGCTGAAGCTTATTGACGTGGAAATGTACTTTTTGATTCTAAAAGACAGGTCAGAGTCCAAAACAGTTGAACATCACTGCTTTGCACATTTCAATCTGATCTGTGCTCGGATGTGATTTCAGGAAGATTGCGGACATGGGTTCGAGAGTTGTGCTATAGCTTTGCAGAGGATCGTTCTCAATCCACAAATGGACTGATCTGATTAGTGCATTTGCAATTGCCAGACAATCAGGACTGGATGGACTCAAAACTGTCAGTCATTTTTACAGGGGTTTGTCTGTGTCACTTTTCAAGAAGCAATCTTACTATTCATGTTTGCAGGCATCCATTTGAACAGCGCTAGTTATTGGGTCAGTCAGAAGGTCTGAGGTCTGTGTGTCACTCTTTGCGAAGACTACAATGATCTGCTACTTATCAGTTGTGGAATCTGCAAAGCTGTTGATCCGCAAAAGGTTATGCGCACATATCGGGAAGAAGGAGAACGAGCAGTCATCGAATAATTGTTATGATGACATTTTTGCATTACTTCGTAGGATAACTTTAACTCAATATGTTACAATGATCACTTATGTCTTATGTTTAATTAGCAAGCGCCCAGTTGACTGCATGGGTTATTTGTTGTTCTTGTTTAGACTGATCTTACAAGTTTGTTGTTACATTAGAAGAAATGTTGGACTTTCTTTCTGTACATGCTGACTGTTTTACTGATTTCTTGCACTTTTTGTTTGCCTGCTTAAGCATTGCAATGATGGTCATCATAACTATGATGAAATATGTTGTCAAAGGCCACATTTCAGAAAAACGTATTCTGTGCCCTGCTTATTGCAATATTGTAATAGGGCAATAATTATTGGAATAGTTAGATTTGGTTGCAAAAATTATAGTTTCCAACCAGGAGGAATAAATAAAAAGCAGAGGCGTCAGATTGTGGTCCGACAAACATCATGCGAATTCTCTGGAATGACTTTAAAACTTCAAAAAAACTGGAAAATTCAAACTGGAACTGGTACGGTATTCAGTTAACTCAAAAGACCATGAAATTTGTTACGAAAAAAGGTGTTTTTTGCCGATTTTCAGGACTAGCACATTGTGTATTCTGCACCTTTGACAGAAAATACGCTCTGTACTTGTGGATGTTGTATGCACAATATGCAAAATACAGAACTTTCGGGGTGTATACGTTGTGTACATGTGGACGTTGGACACAAATTATGTGAAATATGCAGCTTCCTGCAGACAAAATATGCAAATATGCAACTTTGTGTATGCAAGTCTGTGCAGGGTTCACTTAGGCTTCAGTAGTAAAAGTGCAATCATAGTTGGATACATGGATCA
>JAAGZO010001110.1 GCA_024206195.1 bacterium
AGTCTGAATAAGGTGGTTTATGCAGTGTGAGATTTCTGTTAGTGTGTTTGGTATCAATCGATTTGTCTTCGCGAGCCCATTTTGAAACTCTAAGAAACTGTTGTGATATCAGGAAGTTTGGCGGGTTATGTAGCAGGAATTCAGTGGGGAGAGGTACCACATGCACTGGAATCAGTCCATAATACTACTTGTCTTTCAGGAGTTCTGGTTCTAAAAATGTGCAGTGATGTCGACTTTCTGCAGAAAGTTTGCTGCAAGATACTAAAAGTGCAGAAACTAGTCAGCCAAACGGGACAAATCAAGTACGAAGGATTGGTACAATTGGCCCTACTGTTTCTCACAGAAGTGGACTATGTCATCGAAGAAACGCTGATTTGATAGCTTGTACTCTGGTTGTTACGTGGATGTTTGTAATACTGAAACTGTGTCAACACATGTTTTGAGTAAAGTTCAGCAGTAAACGTTGTATTAGTGCTAGTTTATTGAAACTTTTCATTGTTCAATCAATGAGAGAAAAAGTATTATTTAATTCCAACAGTATTTTACACGGGTGAGATTATGTTTAAGTGAATGAATACAAGTGTTTGTTAAAATTACCGGACGACAGTGTGCATGGTAGTCCTTCGTAACGCTGGTAACGCTGACAAACAAAAAAAAATCCCATATGAGTATTTAAACAATTTATTCTGCTCCTAGAGATGAATTGATTCATGCTAATCATCACT
>JAAGZO010001111.1 GCA_024206195.1 bacterium
ATTGATCTCCTCCTAATAGCTATTCGGCTATGCGAGGGACTCAATCTGCTAACTAGTTGGTGGATTTACAAGCAACCAAGGGTCGTAGCGTGTAGTGGATTTGAGTAGCACTCACTTGACTTCGTTTCATACATAGTCTGAATGTGTTCTTGTGTTGGAGCAAAGCAGCTTGACCTCTCCTCCTGCTGAATTCGATCAGGATTCAACATTTAGAGAAAGTCTTTTCCCAACATCTTATTCACCAGAAATATATGAGTAGAACTCTTCTGAAGAGAATAGAAGCGATCCTTGACTATCGACGAAAGTTTATTCTTCTCATTTCGTAGAATCAAATGACAAGCAAACAACCGCACTACGTGCGTACACACACAACAAACTGAGAAGGCTCCAAAAAACGTAAACATACTATCTACTATTTTATGTATTACTATGCAATGCTAATATCATTACATGAATTTCTCATGCAATGTTACAAAATATACAATCCAATAAAATATTAGATTATATATTTTGTTAAGGACAAACAAGCAAAAAGGTATCACCACGAAAGTCACCATATTCTGGCACTGATTCAAACAACAAGACTCGCAAAGCATACACGCTTCCCATCACCATCTCAGCTACTCCATAG
>JAAGZO010001112.1 GCA_024206195.1 bacterium
ATATATTTCAATTCTATTTAAAATTCAATCTATATATAATATAATACATTATAAATTACATGTTTCTATAATATTTAACATTATTCCAAATCTCAATCACAAATAACATATTAATAATTTTACCTAAAATTAATAATCTTACAATGGACAAAATGTACAAGTTAGAAGAAGAAGAAAAAGAATCCAAATACGGAAAAATCTACAAAGTCTCCGGTCCCCTCGTCGTCGCCGAAAATATGGCCGGCGCTAAGATGTACGAGCTGGTCAAAGTCGGCTGGGAAAAACTCGTCGGAGAAGTCATCAAGCTCGAAAAAGACACCGCCTCAATCCAATGCTACGAAGACACCTCTGGCTTAACTGTCGGTGATCCAGTCCTTAAAACCGGTTCTCCTCTTGCTGTCCAACTCGGTCCCGGTTTATTCGAACAAATTTTCGACGGTATCCAACGTCCCCTAGAAGTCATCTCAAAACAATCAAGCTCCGTCTATGTACCTAAAGGTGTCGATGTCCCCTGCCTTAACCCAACTAAAGAATGGCACTTTACCCCCGTCAAATTCAAACCCAATCAACTTATCACAGGAGGTGACATCATTGGATATGTCAGAGAGAACGATCTTTTCTATGAGCATAAGATCCTTCTCCCCCCTAAGGCTAAAGGAAGAGTCGTCGAGCAACAAGAAGAAGGTTCTTATGATGTCAACCAAATTATCCTTGAGTTAGAAGGCGGCAAAAAGTTCTCAATGTCTCACTTCTGGCCTGTTAGACAGCCTAGACCAGTCGCGCAGAAATTCCCTGGCTCAGAACCACTCCTTACTGGTCAAAGAGTTCTCGATGCGTTGTTCCCGTCAGTACTAGGAGGAACCTGTGCTATTCCTGGAGCTTTTGGTTGTGGAAAAACGTGTATTTCCCAAGCACTTTCAAAATATTCAAACTCACAAGCCATCGTTTATGTAGGATGTGGTGAGAGAGGAAATGAAATGGCAGAGGTACTTCATGATTTCCCAACTTTATTCACGGAAATAGACGGGGTTAAACATAATATTATGCAGAGAACAATCTTAGTTGCAAATACTTCTAACATGCCTGTGGCAGCTCGTGAGGCTTCTATTTATACGGGTATCACATTAGCTGAGTATATTAGAGATATGGGATTCGCTGTGTCTATGATGGCAGATTCAACATCTCGTTGGGCTGAGGCTTTGAGAGAAATTTCAGGTAGACTTGCTGAGATGCCTGCGGATTCGGGTTACCCAGCGTATTTATCCTCGAAACTTGCGCAGTTTTATGAAAGAGCTGGTGCTGTAAAATGTCTCGGTGGGCCTGATAGAACTGGTTCAGTAAGTATTGTGGGTGCTGTATCACCCCCTGGTGGTGATTTCTCAGATCCAGTTACAGTTGCTACGTTGAATATCGTCCAGGTTTTCTGGGGGTTAGATAAGAAACTCGCGCAACGTAAACATTTCCCTAGTGTAAACTGGATTACCTCATACTCGAAGTATGAGAATATCCTCGAGCCGTATTTTAATGGATTCGATAATGAATTTGTTTACTGTAAGAATACGATGAAAAGAATTCTTCAGGATGAGGAGGATTTGACCGAAGTTGTGCAGTTGATTGGTAAGGACTCGCTTTCGGAAGATCAGAAGTTGATTATTGATATTGCAAAGTATATTAAGAATGATTTCTTGTGCCAGGATGCGTTTTCTGCGTATGATTATACCTGTCCGTTGAAGAAGACGGTTGGTATGATGAAGTGTTTTGTTGCGTATTTTGATAATGCGATGAGAACATTGAAGGACAGTAGTAGTGAATCGAAGAAGACTTGGGGATTTGTGCAAGCCAAGACACAAGAAGAGTATTCTGATTTGACACAGATGAAGTTTATTTTGCCAAATAAGGATGATACTGCGTTAGAGAGAATGTTTGTTGAGAAGAAGGCGAAGATTGAGGAGAAATTTAAGAATGCTTTTAATTAAGAGGGTGAGTTTAAGTGAGATGGAGCGAGTAGATGGTTATTTA
>JAAGZO010001113.1 GCA_024206195.1 bacterium
AGTCGTTAGTATTACTATTAGAACTACTTTCGAAGCTTTTTTTATAAAAGTCAGGTTTGGGTTTTTTAGGCTCCTTACAGTCCCTACTAGAGTGACCGATTTCATCGCAGTTAAAACACTTGAAAACTTTAGGGTTAGTACAATTGCTCTTAGAATGACCTTCTTGGTAACAGTTAAAGCACTTATTAGCATTTTTCTTCTTAGGGCAATCAGCTATAAGATGGCCCTCTTCTTTGCAATAATTGCACTTATTAGAACCACCAGAGGTGTTTTTCCTTGGGTTAGGACAATCTTGCTTGCGATGACCTTCCTCACCACAGTTGAAACAGCCTCCACCACCGCTTCCTCCTTTTTTTGGTGGATTAGGGCAATCTTGCTTGCGATGACCTGCTTCACCACAATTGAAACAGCCTCCACCACCACTTCCTCCTTTTGGTGAATTAGGGCAATCTTGCTTACGGTGACCTTCCTCACCACAATTGAAGCATCCTCCTGGCTTACCACCTCCGCTACCACCTTCAGCTTTTCGTTTTTTCTTAGGGCAGTCTGGTAGTTGATGACCTTGTTCCTTGCAATAACGACATATTTCTGAACTCGAACCTGAGTTTCCCATAGATCCACCCCAATCCATTGATTGAGTTTTGTTGGTTTGAGTATTACCAGTTTCCATTCCCCAAGGTTGTTGAGTTGAGCTTGAATTTCCCCAAGATGAGCTATTTGTGCCTGTATTGGCATCATTGGTTGATTCTCCCCATCCTGGATTAGCATTATTTGTTTTCGTATTAGTATTGGTATCAGTTGATTCTCCCCAACTTGGATTAGCATTATTCGTATTCTTGTTAGTATTGATATCAGTTGATTCTCCCCATCCAGGGTTACTATTATTGCTTGGGACATTATTTAAACTAGTTGCAATATGAACTTCTTGAGTTGTATTCGAATCTCCCCATCCAGCATTTTCGTTCTGCTTAACACTTACATTAGTAGTTCCAATGTTGGAAGAATCTCCCCAACTAGTATTATTAGATTGATTATTGCCTGTATTACTCGAACTACTCCATCCTGATTGGTTGTTATTAGAGTTACTGAAATTACTTGAGCTATTCCATGTTTGATTATTTCCACTATCATTTTCATTTCTTGGTTTTCTTTCAAATGGTTTCCTTGGGTTAGTACAATCTTGCTTTCTATGTCCCTCTTCTCCACAATTAAAACAAATTTTCGTATTAAGGTAATTAAAACATCCACCTTTTCCTCCACCATCATTTTTTCTAGGGTTAGGACAATCTTGTTTTCTATGACCTTCTTCTCCGCAATTAAAGCAAGTATTTCCACCTTTTCCTCCACCATCATTTTTTCTAGGGTTAGGACAATCTTGTTTTCTATGACCTTCTTCTCCGCAATTAAAGCAAGCGTTTCCACCTTTTCCTCC
>JAAGZO010001114.1 GCA_024206195.1 bacterium
AACTTTTTCGTTGCAATGATCCGTTTTCGCTCCTTCCTGCTTCTCTTTGTAGGCGGCTGCAATCGACTTCTCTTCTGCTCTGGTTCCGAATCGCTGCTCTCGTAGCTCGCACCTTTGCTGTGTTGCTGTGAAGTGACATTCGTTTGCACTTCCGCCATTCACCACCCTTCAGCTCCTTCTTTGGTTCAGGAGGCATCTTGCAGCCGCCATCGCTCTCAGATATTTGTTTTTCCTCTGAAGATCCACTGCTAGACATAGCGGACGAAACAAATACAGCTCAGAACCGTACACTATATTACAAGAGCAGTGATTGCCTTCCGGATCCAGTAAATGTTAAGAAACAGGACCATTTCATTATTGATATATCCGTTTCATAAATTTCCATAAAGCAGATAATGAGTTATTTCAGGTTTCTATTTTAATAAATACTATAGTAATACTAAAATAATACTTTCTAATACTAACCATTAACAACTATTCACAATTTTTCGTTTTATACTCCCAGCTGAACTGACAGACCATCAAATATCTTCAGCTAG
>JAAGZO010001115.1 GCA_024206195.1 bacterium
AACTAAACAATTTCTTGGAAAAATAACATTGTTTAAGCAATAATTAAGTATTGTTATGTATATTGAGACTAATACATATTTTTATCTTTCTTTATTTACTTGACAAATAATAATAAACACTATCCCTTATAGAATAATAATTTTATAGAATAAATAATTTAGTCTTCTTTATCTAAATTCAAAGATAGTCCTTTTAAACCATTCTTCAGGACTGCTAATGTATTTAACGTCTTCAACAGCATAAAGGGTATGGTCACCACCTTCATCAGAATTTCCAGCAAATAAATAAGAACCTATATTTTTATCTTGAATTCGATATTGGCTATAACCTATTCTTGTTATACTCCATGAAGTTCTATTTAAGAAGTCTTCTTCACTTTTCCATCTTAGTCTAGAACTTGCCCAAACTTTGTGATCACCATTTTCAGAGCTATTACCTACAAAAAGAAAGGCTTGTTTTAATGTATCATAAATTTGATAGTATCCATCATATAAGGGAGTAAGTATAAAGGAAGTTCTTGGGTGGTAATTTAGCGGATCAAAGAGTTTTTCTTCACAAGTATAAACTTGGTGGTCACCATCCGTTTCAGAGTATCCAACAAAAAGATAACCTCCATGATTTCTATCAAAAATTTTATATAATTCAACCTTTGGAATAGTTGGATCCATTTAAATAAATAAAAATTATTATAATAATGAAATAATAAAGAAAACTTAAAATAATAGCTCTCTTTAATAAAAAATTTAAATAAAAAAAATTTAACTTTAAAAAATCAACTCTTGCTTTAAATCAAGTTTCTAGTTGTCTCTCATGCGCATGCTATTAGTACCTCCTTTAGGACTATGTGGAATTCCACCTCTTGCTCTATCGCCGCCTCCTTGTTGCCCGCCTCCTTCTACTGGTTGATCTCCTAACATTTTTTCGCTTAGATTTTCCTGCTCAAGGTATCTTGGTCTTCTATCAATTGTGTGAGGAATGTCTCCTCCTTCTGCTTTATTTCTTAACTGTGCTAGGACATTGTTCCAGTGTTGTGAAATAAGGGTTGATAATCCTACGATAGTTCCCACGATTAAGATGATCATGAATAAGTAGTACCAAATCATTGTTCCTGAGCTAGGACCGATGAAGGTGAAAGGTAGATTATCATTGGAAATGAAATCCCAACCGTTTAAGGCGACAGCTAAGCTGACTTCTTCTCTAGCAATATCGCTATCCTAAAAGTTAAAATCAAAGTACATCATTGATTGCAGGAGTAATGCACTTAATCAAAGTTCTGTTTACATACTTTCCAATTGTAACTCCAAATCTACCAAATCTACAAGCAATAGGAAGGTAATCGAATGATTGTTTGCTTCTGACTGTTCCTTCATTTGAACCTTAAAAATTAAAGAAAATTTTACTGGAGTAATCTATCTCATCTTCTTCTACCACAGTTGCAGATGCTATTTATTAAATATTATCCTTACGTAAAGAGAAAGGTTTATCTATATTAGCCCATACCATGACCTCCTTTGTTACACTAGTTTTAGTTTCCTTTGGATTTAGCTCCACTATTTCAGGGTTATCATAGAAAGAATAGAAGTGTGTGGTTTCTGTCCAAGGATCTAATCAAGTTAAGAGTTAATTTACTGAATTCATCCTCTATAAAAGCAATTGAGAAAGGTACAGAGAACGGAAGTTTTCCTGCAGCTGGTAAGATGTAATTATATGGTGATGAGCAAATAACCGTTTTAGAGTCTATAAACTTAGCTGCTGTCTCAGCGAAGTAACCTTCTACTCCAAATCTGCATCTTGCATAAGGAGAGTCAATGAAGCCTGATCCCTTTACTACAATATTTGTGCTTCCAACAATTGGACCAGAAGACGGGTTCATGCTGATAATTCCGTAAGGAGTGAAGTTGAGGTCATTTCTCTCAGGTATGAATGAGTAGTTGTTCATGGCTACTGAAAAGTTCATTGTGGAGTTTCTTTCATTAAGTATAAGTTTAGGGAATATACAGTTAATTTGTTCTGTGCTGATAAAGGTTCCTACACCGTAAGCATCTCCAACTTTACAACCGAGATTTACTCCTGGGAAATCGTTTCTAAACCCTTTACCAAAGATTTTAACTAAACCTTTTCCTTTAGAAGGACCAGTTCTTGGGAAGATATCGGTGACATAAGGTTGTTGATAATAGTAGAATCCCCCTTGGAAAACTTTCTTGTCAATACCATTTAGGGATATACCAAAATCCACTTTACCCGTAAAGTTACCCCCTTTATTCGCTTTTGGCATTGGACACCTAAAATATTAACAAAGAAACTTACAATATGTCACGCGTATCTATTGATATAGGTTTAATATTCTGCCTACGATCCAATATGCACTTCACCTTCGTTGAATTCTTAAATCCTGATCCCTTTACATGTATCGGGCCATTTCCTGTATTCGGACCACTTTTTGGAATATAATCAGTCATCTTGTAGAAGTAGAACTTAAAGCTTGAGTCAACGAATTTCTGTCCGTCAAAGGTTATAAGAATATTTGCAATACTTCCACTCATCCATCCTCCTGGAGTGTTGCAAATAATTGCTTGCCTTCCATCATCATATTGCTTAAATCCAGCTGGAACATTCTTAGGCTGCATCCTAGCATCATTTGGCTTAAACTGGCATAAAAATTCATCTGGGTCAAGAAGACTAGTAAAGTTGCTTCCATAAAGTTTAATAACAGTGCCTCCAGTACTAGGTCCACTCTTTGGATCCATATCAATAAACGCAGCTTTCGAGAAGTCATTGTAGTAGGTAAACTTCAAATCTGAGTGTGTAAAGTCAACACCATTCAAAGAAACATCGAAGGGAACTCTAACGTTAATTTTTTCTGAAGGAGGAGAAGTACAGGTAATTCTCACAGTAGACAAGAACTCTCCTTCAACAATGTTGTTGCCAAACTTACAGAAAGGTTTAACTCCGTATTCAGGTTTGTTTTGGAACCAAGCTCCTACAACTAACACTGAGGTTCCTCCAGTAACGATACTTCCATGTGGAGAGAAGCTTTGAATATAAGGCTGTTTATAGTAGTAATACTCATAATTAGTGTGGATGTACTGATTAGTAAAGAATTGACTAACGAAATCACTTAGAGGGAAGAAACTCAGTTTAGAGATTGAAATATAGTCAAGACCTCCCTGAGTTTTGAGATAAAATGGTGCTCTTGGGGCTCTTACATCCACCTTTTTAATTTCGAATTTAGATGTTCTTATAATTGAAGGATCTGTCTTACTAGAATCCAATGTCTCCAACAGACTGGAAGAGCTCATAGCAACTAAGTTCTGCACTCCCCATTTGAAAATCATCTTCTTAGATCTTACGAAACCTGTACCCAAAATGGTGACCTCTGTTTTACCTTGTAAGGGTCCACACATAGGATACATTTTAACCATAGAAATTGGATCGGTAAATTCGATTTTATAGGTACTCTCAGAGAAATCATAGCCATTAAGCGAAATTGAAATGTTACCTTCTCCAACCTCCGACCATTCGGGTGATTGGCATAAGAACATATTCTTAAGATCCTTCTCCAAAGGAATGGAGGAAATGATACCTTTTGTAGTCTTTGTCACATTTGTTTTCTTCATTGTGTATTTACAAGTGTAATTGGCATACATCTCAATTGTTGAAAACGAATCCATAATTGCTCTTGTATTTATAGGTATACCAATCATAGTGTCTAAGTTAGCTGGCAAGGATCTAATGAGACTATCCCTAATCATCTTTTTAGTTTTTGGGTCAAGTCCCGCTCCAATATCCTCATCACTGCCTAATTCGGGTTCCTTGTAGTAGAAAATAGTCATATTGTTATTAGTAAAGTCATCATTGTAAACACTGACCTCAACAGCAAATTTATTAAATTTAACTGATTTTCCTGAACTTAGATAGTTAACTATTTCTTGAGGGAAGGTCTTAACTTCTAAGTCAGTGTCCTGAATGTACTTTGCCTTTTTATTACATTCACCATAATTACATTCTAGTTTCTCGCTTGGCTTCTCACCTCCAAATCTTACCTTAAGGTTGGGTCCGGAGTTAGCAAATCCTAAACCATGAATCTTGACTGTAGTACCACCACGAGTGGAAACCATCTGAGGATGCACACTAATAATGTAAGGGTCGTAGAAAGTATAAGTAAATCCATTGTTAGTCCAGTCATCTCCATTATTGAATGATAGCTCAACATTAAAGCTCTCAGGAGAATTTACTCGAGGAATGGTGCAGTTCACCCAATTTGCATCAAGGTAAATTCCCTTCTCATAGAAAATTGTGTTCTTACTCTTGTATCTGCAAATTAAAATATCGCAGTTTTCTGTGCAAATATAGTTATCAAGAGTGAGTTTAATTTTTTTATAATTAGTTGCCTTAAGTGGACCATATTTTGGTTCTAACTTTGTAATATTTGGTAAGACATAGAAGGTGAAAGTATTGTTTTCAATTTTATCAAAGTTCTGGTTATTATAAGAGATGTAAACTTCGGTTACAGTTCCATTTTTGTAAACTCCAGGAGTTATTAATTCAAGTGCATGATTGTTCTTTACTTTAGTTAGGAAGGTGTTTCCATATTGTGTCTTGTTGTCCTTTTTATCTATAAACTTGTAATACAGTTTCTTTTTTTTAGGGTCTTTTTGATAGGCAAAAATCTCGTCAAACCCAATTCCTAACACCTTAATATTTGTTCCTCCTATTGTAGGTCCCTTGTTGGGTGACATGAAGGTGACTAAAGGATTCTTATAGTACCAGAAGGTATTCTCGAAATCTCTGTATCTGATAGTTATATCTTTATCAAATTGCTGCCCATTAAGTGCAAGTTGCACTGTTGTAGCTCCTGTCCAATTTACTTTAGGTGATACAACTTGGAGGTTTGTGTTGTTGAATATCTTCGGCTTAACCTCATAAGTACTGAACCTTACTACAGGGTTACAGGCGCCGGTTTGGTTGAAGTTGAATCCTGTCATGTCTACAGTGGTATTACCTGAAATTGGGCCGTAGAAGGGGTCAAGTTTGGAAATAATAGTGTCTTTGTAGTAGTAAAACTTATGAGCAGGTCCGTTAAAGTCTACTCCGTTTAAGGTAATCATCACATCGTAGTACTTAATATTCTTCTCGTTAATACCTTTGTAATTCAATACCGAAGGGGAATCACATTTAATTTCGTGTTCGTTCATGACTGTAGCATTCATTCTTATGTTACCATCGAAGATACACTTGACGTTGTCACTACCAGTGTCTGCAAAGTTGTCACCTTTTACTGTGATTTGGGTGAACCCACTTTCAGGTCCACAGTATGGTGATTGACCTGTTATTAAAGGAGTATCGTAGTAAAGGTACTTCGTGCTCAATCCCGAGCTAAACTCATCTTCTCGAATAGCGATTGAAAGCTTAACGAAGCCAGGTTTCTCTACCTTAGGCGAAATACATCTCAACTCGTTCTCACTTATGTATTCTCCTTTAGTGAAGATATCACCGAACTTGCACCTCACATAGCCTGTGTTTTCGAAGTTTGAACCCGTTACGACAACAGTAGTGTTTCCACTTACTGGACCGATTCTTGGAGCAATTCCATAGACGAAGGGAGGATGATAATACGTGAATATAACACCATCGCTGGTCCATTCTCTCGTATTCAGGGTAATTTCTACTGGAACCTCTCTATCTTCATATGAAGGAGGACTTTCACACTCCATTTCAGTGTGAGAGATAACGTTGGCTTGAGTAATTGAAAGGTTTCCGAATCTACACAAAGTATCATTTAAGTTATCCCATCCATGTTTCTCTTTGATATGATGCATAGGGAAGAAGTTTACACCTCTTATGTTAACTAAGGTTCCTCCAGTGTCAGGTCCTCTTGAGGGTTCTAATCTAGAGACTATAAAGGTTAAAAGAAAACTTTACCTTGAGGATGGTCGAAATATACGTAATAGAGAAACTGTCTAGTACTTTGTTGGTTATTGAAAGAAACAGTGAATGGCATTTCTTTTTGGACGATATCTGAGCTAGGAGTGCTGAAAATTAAGGTAAGGTTAATTAATTGTTTAAGTCTTACTAGCAAATCATGTATTTACTACTAACGAAATAGCCTTGAGCTTCTTCAGAACCGAAACCACACCTTAAATTCTGATCGAAGTTTATGAAGTTTTCTCCGAATATCTCTACCATTGTCCCTCCATCTTTATCTCCATATCTAGGGAAAATCCAAATAACTTTAGGCTCTTTATAGTATCTATACGGTAAAGAATTAACACTATCGGTAAAGTCTCCGAGAAAGGAGATAGTAAAGGGGATAATATCGGGTTTATCACTGGGAGGAGAGATTTCACATATGACACAGGTTTCATTTCTAAGCCAGAAGTTTTCTTCAGTCTCACCAATTTTTCTTGGGCGCGGCATACATCTAGCGTAGGTCGCGTTTACTTCCCTTTTTGAGTTACCGAAACGACACTAGAGTTTTAAATATTATTTTACTTTAGGATGGGGATGCTCATCAATTATATCTTGGGATATTCTTGCAAATCTAGCTGTGATACGGGTAAAACCTAAATTCATAAAATAAAAGATTTACCGTATAAAGGTCCTGCATTAGGCTCGATACCTTCTAATGTTAAGTCGTATTTTTGTGCTAACATGAAGGTATACAAGCTTATGAATGTTACTAGATTTAGTATGATATAAAGAAACATTTATAAAATATTAATAATATATTTTAAATTATTTAAATTAATTAT
>JAAGZO010000115.1 GCA_024206195.1 bacterium
GCACCACTAGGATCAACTTTGTTTGCTGAAATTGATACATTAAAAGAAGTAGTGCAAGCACCTATTACTTTTGTGGAATAAGTAAACCAGGTTTTAGAAAAGTAAATTTCAAATTTTCCATTTGGAGTTCCATATAAAGATTGGTAGTTATTAGATGAAAATGAACCACTAAGATGTTTAACAATTGGTAAAGGAAGGGCAAAATCAGCATATGAACCAGTTGTTGTATGTGGACCTTGACCATAAGCAAAATCTCCTCTTATTACCCAGGCATTAGAAGTATTTATGGTCTGTTGTGTAGTTGTACTAGTGAATAAGAAGTAAGGCTTATATTGTTCAACTGAACCACTCACAAACCATCCATATGCACCATAGGCTGCCCAGTTAGATTGATTGATGTTTTCAGAAGTAGCAGCAGCGGTAACATCAACTACATATCCTGTAGTTAAAGCGGGAGTTGGTGGATCTAGAGGAGCTTTAATAATAGCCCAATCGGCAAATTCTTTATAAGCATTTTGATCCCCAACTGTACTAGAAGGAAGTTGGAAACCAGCAGTAGGAGCGGTGACTCCAACTCCTGGAGCGTTTTGTCCGTTTTTATCCGTTCCAGCTAAACCAGTATATACTTCATAAAAAGCTCCCGTACCTATAGAACCAGAACTGGTACTAAGTGATTCTCCTCTGAAAGCAGAATAACATTTAGGTCCAGCAGAAGTTGTTCCAGTAGCAATTACATCGGTAGCAGTAAATCGAGCAGATCCTCTCTTAGTTTGGTTAATATCTTTGTAAATATTCATACTGAAAGAGTATGTTAATGCAGTAACGCTTGCTTTGCCTGATTGTAAGGGATCAGCAGTACCACCTGAAGCAGGAATTGATCTATTTACCTGGCCACAGACATCTGCAACTCCCCATACAAGTAGCTCATATTGTACGTTTTGTGTTAATTTTGCCATCTTGAAGAAAATTCCTGATCCATCTTTTGAAGGAGTAGAACTATTAGCAGAAGAATCGCTCGCGGCTATTGCAGTTACGCCAGAGACTTCGAGATCTGGGGAAAGTGGGTAACATACAGTTCTAGTTCCCCATGTAAAAGTGAATCCCTCACTATTAGCACTAAAGTCACAAGAAGAAGAAACGAAGTTGTATACTTCAAATCCTGGGATTAATTTACTGTGTTGAAGAACTAAATAAGCTCCATTTGTTGGGGTAAGGTCAATAGTAGAAGTAACTTTGAAAGTAAATTTAGTTGGCCATGCACCACTCATATAGATTTCCCAAGCTTCGGGGTGAGCAGCGGTAAGGGTAATAGATCCTTTTGTA
>JAAGZO010001116.1 GCA_024206195.1 bacterium
TGCTACTGATTGTCGAGTGTCTTATTATCTTTGCCTGGATTGCCGTGAAGAAATCAGAAGCCCATTTAGAAAGGAGTAACCAGCTAATGGTCCTAATTCCAAAGTTGGCATCCAGAACAATCAAGGCCAGCTCTTTTAATCCTCTCCGAGTTGACTGCAAGCCAACAGATAATATCCTAAGTGCTGACTATGCAGTCGTAGGAGAGGCACCCACGTCCACTGAGGTGCTTGAAGGCGAACCTTTCATTGGCCCTGTAGGATCTCAGCTTAACAGAATCTTCTCGGCTGTTAGAATTGCTCGGTATCAATTATATCTAACCTATGCTTGCAAGGCTAAGCTACCTCCAGGTACGAAGAAATTCCCAGCTCACAATAAACTATGGACAGAAAAAGGAAGCAGGTGTGCAGAGTGGGGGGAGTTACAACTTAACCTAATCAACGAATTAGCTAAATTCAAAGGCAAGATAATCATCCTAATGGGAGCCACAGCAATGAAGCTCCTTATAGATGATGTGAAGTTTGACAAGATCGGATCTTACCGTGGTTCATTCTATCGGGCCGAAGAATTCCCGCACCTAAAAGAGAAGTTAAAGGGAAAGATAATCGCACTATCTTACCACCCATCATTTACCATGCCCTATTCTCAGCCTGTCCACTTTTATACTATGATCGCAGACATGCAAAGAATAGTTAAAGTTAATGACAATCCTTCAATCTTAGACTCAGACATTAAGTTTTTTATCCGCCCATCTTTTGAAGACATTAGAAAGTTCCTAACCTTAGTCCTTACCAAGCCTCACGCCAGCTTTGACATTGAAGCAATCCCTGGTTTCGTAACCTGTTTTGCTATAGCCATTTATCATGAGAACAGAATCTACTCAATGTCAGTTCCTTTAGTTGATAACAAAGGTTCCATGTGGAGCTTAGAAGATGAGACTAAGATCTTCCGTATGCTGGCAGAGATCCTTAAATCTCCTGACGTTGGAATCATTTGTCAGAATGGAATGTTTGATCTGGTCTTCATGTTACGGACTATGAAAATATTTAGCGACAACTTCTACTTCGATACCATGTTAGCCCAGCACCTATGCTATACTGAATTACCTAAGGGACTTGCATTCTTAACCTCCATGTATACCTACTATCCGGCCTACAAGGATGATGGTAAAGCATCTCACAAGGCCATGATAAAAGATTGGGATGCCTACTGGCTCTACAATGCCAAGGATGCAGCATACTTATTCCCTATCACTGAGGCCCTCCAAGAAGAACTTACTGACTTCGAGGCTACCGATGCCATGCAGTATACGATGGAACTCCATAAGCCATTAATAGAAATGGAATGGAATGGAATCCTTACAGACAAAGAAGGAATCAAAAAACACAAAGCCAGATTGGTTCGTTATATAAATGCACTCCAACACGGTCTTGATAAACTTGCGCTTAGAAATCATCCATCGCTACCAAATAAAAGTCTTAATTACAATTCCTCAAAACAAATGATAGCTTACTTCTACGGCATATGTATGATCAAACCTTATCTCCAACGCTCCGGCAAAGGCAAAGGCAATGCCACTTGTAACGCCGTAGCCCTTAGTAGGATTGCACGTAAGAATGTTAAAGGTTCCATCGAAGCTAAAATAATAATGAAGTTACGAACCTATGGGAAGTTACTAAGTACTTACTTTGAAGTCGATGTAGATGATGATGATCACCTGAGGTGCAGTCACAACATATCCGGAACAGTCTCTGGTAGGATCTCCACTGAGTCTACATTCTTCGGTACAGGAACTAATCTCCAAAACCAGCCTTATGAGTTCAAGAAGTATTTGATTGCAGAGATTGGAAAGATACTTTGTGAGTATGATCTGGCTAAAGCAGAAGCTCACGTTGTAGCCTACCTCTGTCAAGATGCTAATATGATTGAGGCTTTCGAGTCTGGAGTAGATGTCCATTCCTTCAATGCCTCGAAGATTTTTAATGTTTCAATTGAAGAGGTCATTGAAGAGGCTAGGACAAAGAAAGTGGATCAGCGAAAGACAATGCGGTATATGGGAAAGAAGGTTGTTCATGCCAGCAATTATGATATGAAAGGCCTGACGTTCTCTGACAACCTGGCGAAGGAAGGAATATTCATGAATGCTTCCAAGTGTACATCACTTCTTGAAGCCTATATTGATCGCTTCCCAGGACTACCTCGCTGGCAAGAAAAGATCAAAGCCGAGGTCCAGGCTAATAGAGTTCTTTATAATCTATTTAATAGGCCAAGGCGATTCCTCGGGATAATGAATGATGCTCTTTATCGCAATGCCTATTCCTTTATACCTCAATCAACAGTGGCGGAATTGTTAAATAAGGGCACGATCAAGATTGCTAATGATCCAAGACTCGGAAGGGACGGCTTCGATATTGATCTCCTAACAACTGTGCATGACTCTGACCTAACTCAACTCTGGAAAAAACCTGCAGATGAACTCCTCCAGATCTTTTTAATAATCAAAGACTGTATGGCTCATACTTTTATCCACAAAGGTAGGAGTTTTTCTATAGGCCTGGATGCAAAAATAGGCCATCAATGGGCAGGTAAGACAGCGGAAATCTTCCCATTCACAGAAGAGAACA
>JAAGZO010001117.1 GCA_024206195.1 bacterium
AGGCATTACTGCCGAATGAAGGACCAATTGCTGGTTTGCGATCATTTATAAGACAAACATGGAATTATTAAGTAAGAGTTAATTTATTGGCTATTCCGATTTAATAATATATTTTTAAGAGCCTTGAATAAAGTTTAAAGATGGCGCAAGTAGGTTCCCGCCTTTGGATGTTTACTTATTATAGGAGGAGCAAAGTAAGACTACATTAGCATGATCATTTAGAAGAGCGACCCAAGATAGGGATGGCCACTGGTGTCCAGAATCAGTCGGTGCTGGTGAAGGAAGTCGACACGCACATGAGGAGCAAGGAGGAGACATTCAAGCTACTTTCCCTCTCAGGTATATTTCTTTCACTAACCTGAAGGCCAATTCTATCTGCCGAGCTACAACGAGTGCACAATGGACTTTCTCAGGGACATACTAGCAGGCCATAAGGACGTAAGCAAAGAAGCTACAAAATTTATATTTGCAGGTTTACCAGAACAAGGACATCAGAATGGTTGCGGTGCCCAGGCTGGAAGAATTCTCGGTCAAGGAGCTGCAGAAGCTGGCCTTCGAAGATCCTTAGATCAAAGTGTATCTACCAGATCCCAGAGAAAAGAGGCTGATATCACGCGAGTATCTCCTTAATGTAAGTTCCCTGCTCTTAACAATAGATCATAAACACAGTGAAGCCAGGTTTCTTCACTGCTGCCATTCCGAAGGCTATGCACTCAAGAAAGGAGCTCTAAAAGAGCAAAGGTGACGATGGCATTCACATCCAACCTCGTCTACTCAACTTGATAAAGGCTTCATAGTGGTTCTCGAAATGTAAGATCCATCATATATCTTAATGTCATTAGCCAAACGAGGTAGAGGTGTTAACCTGCTCAAAGCAGCATGTGTTAAAAGAAAAGCACCATAAAGAAGAGAGAAGCTTGCTCTTAACATGAAGACTACAATGTTCGCACAGAGTGAGGAAGGACAGAACTATGGGGATGCACCAGAGAAG
>JAAGZO010001118.1 GCA_024206195.1 bacterium
AAGAAAAAGAGGATACAGGTATTCTTCCTTCTATAAAATCCATCCGGTCGTGTGGGTTCGAATCCCATCTGTTCCTCACGGATCAGTCGTCTAATGGATAGGACACCGGATCTCTGAAATAGAGTATCAAATTACCTCTTTTATGAATCTTATAAATATTTGTAACAATTCAAAATCGACATTAACATTGAGTGAGTGGTTTGAATGGTTACAACAAATCTTTACTTATCAAAAAATAAAGAAAAAATCCTAATTTTTAATTAGGTGACCAATGATATAAAATTGTTGGTGTTAATTTTTTAACATAGGAGTTATGTTATGATTAGAAATAATTTTCTTTTGAATTCAGATAGTTACAAATATTCACACTTCTGGCAATATCCTCCCGGCACTCAGTTTATCAATTCTTACATTGAACCACGGTTAAGTCGTAACAATCGATTCCATCAAACAATGTTTTTCGGTCTTCAAGCATTTCTCAAAGAGTATCTTGAAGGAGAAGTTGTGACAATGGAAAAGATTGATGAAGCAGAAGAACTTATCGTAAAACATGGTCTTCCGTTTTACCGTGGTGGGTGGGAGCATATTGTTAAACGTCATGGAGGACAGTTACCAATAGAAATTGAAGCAGTTTCTGAAGGTACTGTTGTGGATAATGGTAATGTTGTGTTGCAGATTAGGAATACCGATCCTGATTCATTCTTTCTTCCTAGTTTTATTGAAACTTCTTTATTACGAAGTGTATGGTTTGGATCGACTGTTTCCACAAACTCTTGGAAAATCAAACGTTTAATCAAGTATTATCTTGAAAAAACTGCTGATGATTTGAGTGGTCTTCCATTTAAACTCAACGACTTTTCTTATAGAGGTGTATCATCTATGGAAACTGGTGAACTTGGTGGACTTGCCCATTTAGTGAATTTTCAAGGAACTGATACAGTGGGTGCTTTAGTTGCAGCAAGGAAATACTATCATGAAGATTGTGCTGGTTATTCTATACCTGCAATGGAACATTCTTCTGTGACTAGTTGGGGTAAAGATGGTGAAGCAGATTCTTTTTCGAACATGCTTGATAATTTTGCAAAACCCGGAACATTAGTGGCATGTGTAAGTGATTCATATGATATTGATAACGCAGTTAAAAATATCTGGTGTGGTGATCTTAAACAAAAAGTTATTGATTCTGGTTGTACTTTGGTTGTACGACCTGATAGTGGGGATGTTGTTGATACACCGGTTAAAGTAATTGATGAACTTGCTAAAGGATTTGGTACTACTACAAACTCTAAAGGATTTAAAGTTCTCAACCATGTTCGGTGCATTCAAGGAGATGGTGTTGGATATACTGAAATTGAGTCTATCCTTAATCGTCTTATGAGAATGGGTTATTCAGCAGATAACATTGCGTTCGGTATGGGTAATAAACTTGTACAGATGGTGACCAGAGATGATTCGAACTTTTCCATGAAGTGTTCTGAAATTGTTGTTGATGGTGAGGCACGTGATGTTTTCAAAGAATCTCCCGGAAAAAAGTCAAAGAGAGGAAGACTTGCACTAGTCAAGAGAGAGAATCATTTTGTGACTGTCCGTGTTGATGAGTTGGTTTCTGGGTCACACGGAAAAGAGACAAATTATCTCCGACCTGTATTCAAGAATGGTTCGTTGTTGGTTGATGAATCCTTGGCAACAATTCGGGAAAGGTCTGAAGCATATTGTTAATCGGGTGTCACTGTGGTGAAAATCTGCAGTGACATCACAAAAATTAAATGGAGAAATGAATGTTTAGAAAATATTTGGAGTGGAGAAATCAAGAAACAGTATTACCGAAGATTGGTGATCCAACACCAATAGAGGATATAGTTGGTATCAGTGTGATTTTCGGTTTTGCTTTTGTGAGTATAATACTGAGAATTAACGGGGTGTTTTAATGGGAAGAATACCAGATCAAATAGAACGATGGGAAGAATCAGCAGAAAATGCTTTTTATAGGATGACTGATGGTGTCCCTACAGGAAAAATGAAGTGTAGTTGTGGACGTATTGAAGATGAAGATAATTTTCATCCTATTTCTGCACATCCATATGCAATGCCTGTGTGTGGGTCTTGTTGCGAAGAACATTTTAAACAAATGGAGAAATGAAAGAAATTATAATTTCACGACCTAAAGGTTGGAGTATCAAACAGAAAGTTCTTTATAGTACATTGTGGGTATTAATTGTTGTTATGGTAGTTGTTAATTTTGAAATGGGAGTTTTTTAATGGGTGAAACAA
>JAAGZO010001119.1 GCA_024206195.1 bacterium
AGAAAAGTCTGAGCATAGTAATTTTTTGCTTAGAAAGTTCAAGAAAAAATACAATTATTCGAAAAACTGATCTATTAATAATATCCACAACAATACGGTTGTTTCTTTTTAAAGATCAACCGTATTTTTTTTGTGCAAGATCTTTGACTCTTTTTGAAAATTTCTCCATTTCTTCCGAAATAGTTAATAATATTTCTTTATGGATCTCAGCCTGTTTCTCAGGAGGAACATCTGTAACCAGGGCGTTTATAAACTCATAGACTCTTTTAGATTTAACCAGGTTAAGAATATTTAGAAAATCTGTTATTGTAGGCTTTGCTCCTCCTTCAGTATCCCAATCATGCGACCAATACAAAATCCGTCTGTACGATTTCCCTAATTTCTCAGCAACGTGCTTATAAGGATCCACACTTGACAATGATTGATCTGAATTTGGAAGATCCTCTTCGATTAATTTTTTCATAAATAATGCACCCGCTTCAGAAAGAGTGCGCATATTTCCTTCATAAAAGATGTTCTTATCATTTTTCTGATCTTTCATATAATCTCCCATTATAAGTAGTGTAACCTGTCTAAAATTTAGAAACTAATATGCACTTTTCGGTGACAAATTGTTTTGCACTCCACAATTTCCAACTAATTGAAATGGATAATAAATAGTATCTCGATTAATCTAAACCTAATTCTAATCTCCAAAAATTAATATATCACCTGATTAACGGCCGAATCTCATTCAAGCAATTATTATAATATCCTATACTACAAATACTGATTTTACTCCGGCTCCTTCAATCGAAATACTACTAAAACGGTGTGAAAGTAATACGAAGTATATATAATATACGAATAAAAGTCTATTTTATTCCATAATTTTTGAAAAATATTGAGAATAATTACACGGAATATTTTCGACATTTCCTCCCCAGTAAATACAAATATTCATCCTAAAAGAGAGAGCTAATCTCCCTCTTCTATTCATTTCGTTTTCAAGCTTTTCTTCTCTTAATAGTATCCTTGCTTCTGTTGTCAACATCACTCCGCCATTTCTCCAATATTAAGATATCATCCAAGAGTTCGTCTGGCTCTGGCACTGCGACGCCTCCAATGAGTGCCTTGTCATGCGCGTAATTTGAACACTTGGTCATGCCAGAATACACCTGTTTATAATCATCGTCTTCCACTACCACTCCGGCTAGGCGCTGGGTTTCGATTCCTTTACGAAAACGCATGACTACTTCTCGAAGCAATACTTCCTCGACGGCGCGTTCCCAAGTCATTCGTAATCGATTGTAAGCATCGACAGTCTGCCTTCTATATTCTTCTTCATCTCCATCTCTATGCAGCTTTGTGATAGATTGTTGCTGGGCTTTTAAAGCTCCAATCCGCTTGGTTGCGCTTTTGCCTTCAAAAGGAAGATCAGGTTCAGCAATACCAAAACCCTCTTTCTGTCTAATAAGACTTTGCGTAGTAATCGGTACACCAGATAATTTAGCTTCCTCTGCTAATAGGCAAAGAAAATAGATTTCATGTGTAAACACAATAACTTGACGGTGTGCAGCCTCTGCAACCAATCGTCTAGCTACTTGCTCCCTACGACGGTGGTCAAGTGAAGAAACTGGATCATCGAACACGATACCCCCATTACCACCGCTCAAGCCGACCTCTGCAAGGAAAGATCCAATGGCAATGGCACGTTGTTCGCCCTCGCTAAGTATATCTCCAAGCTTGAAACTCTGTGGAAGTTCCAGCTTGAGTTTGTGTAATGGTTTGCCCTTCTCGGATCGGCTTTGCAATGAAACCTGAAGTGTTCCAACTCCTAGTGATCTAAACTCTCGGTTAAGAGCATCAGCTAATTCATTTGAGACAACAGTTTCGGCTAACTCTGACGCTTTTAAGGAAATGACATTTGTCTTTACAGCTGACAGACATTCCATTAGTTTGGATTGGTGACTAAGTCGAGAAACCGCGCTGACAACGGCATTCTTAACTTTGCCTAACTGCCCTCGTGCATTGAGTTCGTTATATTGTTGTTGTAATTCAACTCGTGTTTTCTCATCTGATGCTTTCTCCAACATTTCAACTTCTGCATTCAATTTGTCGACAAGTGCTTGAAGCCGATTCGCTGGGCTGATCAATGTTTTATCAGTGCCATCCCACAGATTTGAGATAACGGCATCTTTAATCGCCTTATGGCGAGCGGTTAACGCAGATTCAAAGCCCCGAGTGTCTTTTGCGAGTTGCGCGTCTAAAGTCTCAATCTCACTATATGTGACTTCATCAAGGTTAAGTGTCAATATCTGTGCAATAAATGGATTGTATTCTGCATTCAATGCAGCGCTGCATTCTTGTGAAGTCTTCTCTGCCTCTTGCTGGATGAACGTCTCGAAACGAATCAAGCGCGCAGCACCTTCTTTGAGAGGCTGCTGGCAAAGGGGACAAGGTGAATCCTCACCTAAACCAGGAAACACCTTGTTTGGATGCGACTCAATCGCAAATTTACGTGCGGCATTGAACAACTCTTTCCATGCTTCACCGCCCGTACCGGGAAGGAAATTCTCACCTTCATTGAATTGTTTGGCAGCAAGTTTAGCTACAGTTTGCGCTGTCCGGTATTTGTCCGATAAGCTCCTCAATTTGGAAACCATAGTTGAGCTTACTATCTTACTTTTAGTTATAGTATTTTCGGCTATAGATGCAATGCGACGTGCGCACAAGCGCAACTGGTTGGCCTTTTCTTTTGGATCGTTCTCTTTTAAGGTCTTGCTCAAATCAGCATGTTTAGCCAGCTCTTCAGGTGCCAGCATTGCCAGTTCTTCAATTTGGGCTGTCTTCGTCTTAGCGGACAATGAGGATATAAGTTTACCGACCGCAGTATTACCTTGTAGCGGTTCAAATGCAGAGAGATCAACGGCTGATTGCGTATGCTCGGTTTCAACCATAGTTTTCAAATTATTACAGATTTTCGCAAGACCTTCAAAAACATCAAGCCCATATGGAACATATGAGAAATCGTCTTCACTATCAAGGTAGGCGCGAGCACAGCGAGAATCAAAGATAGCAATCGAGGATAGTTCAAGAGGGGCAGTTTCCCCATCGGTCCAATTCATTTCTTTGTCTTCGCCATTGATGACAACATCGAAAGCTGCTTTCGCAAGACCGGACTCTTCAACCGGAAGATTAGCATTTGAGTGGATTACTTCCGTTTGATCTCTTGCACGACAAGCACGCTTGAGTACGCGTGAATATCCTGACTTACCTGAGCCATTGTCTCCGTAAATAACTGTCATCCCAATAGGATCGAAAGGTAAAAGTTTGTTCGCGGCGATTGCATTCACGTTTTGCAGGTTCTTCATCGATAGAAACTTGAAATCCATCGAGTCTTTTGCAGGCGCAGGAATTTGGTCAGCAGTTAAAGGATTCGGTTTTCTACCCTTGGGATCGGGGATGCCATTATCGGCTTTAAGTAGAGCAAATAAATCATCTAGGTCGTCTGTCGTCAAAGCCTGGTTAGCAAGTAATCGCCTAATAGCATCGCATTGCCACCCTGGGAGTGAATGTGACCATAGCAGTATTTCTTGAAGTATCGTCAAACTGCCTCTTACTTTTGGCTGTTTTGAGTCCCATTAATCTTGAAATGATACGTTTATCCCGTAATAAAAAAGAAAATTAATAAAAAGTGTTGAGGTTTGCAAGAATTTATTTGTATACAAATGGAATAAGCTTTATTAAATAGATGTGTTGATCCAGCAATTGTAGATATTTATCTCTGCTCTTAATGATCCTGTAAAAGTGAAAATGAAATGCATTGTTTTATGCGGTTGTAAAGTGTAAAGTACATCTATTTGCTAGGTATCTAAAATATACAAACCCCAATTACGGCAGATGATTCATATCCTCTCGTTAGGACTGCTGCATACCCTTTTTCACGGAACATTCTTGTCAACCGCATAGAGTTTTCTCTCCTTTTCTCGCGACCATCCATCATTTTACATGTTCGGTATTCTTCAATAAGTTGTAGAAGTTCCTCATTTGGTATATGGTATACATTGTCTATTTCAATCATCTTGGAAATTACGTCACCATATAGGGCAGCAAATTCTTTACTATCAGTCCAATATTCACCACATCCATAGTCACCTGGATCACTGGCGAAATCTTTGTGCAACCTCTTCTGATCAGCTTTTATACCTCTATACATCTTCAATCGTAAAATGCCCACTTCTCCAGGTGCCGGGTACATACTATCTCCTTAAACTTTATCAATGCTAAGATGTGTCAATCGATCTTTTAATTACATATCCAAATATAAGGAGTCTATGCCTATAATACAATATTAATTCAGGAATAAAATTATTCACATCACTTCTACACTTCTGATAAGAATATTCTGAGTAATGATAAGAATACCTCCTAAAAACATACGGAAATGATAAGAATACTCAGCAATATCTCTCGTAAAGAAAAGGGCATACTACTACCCTTATTCTTCAAGCTTCCTTAAAGCCTGCTCTACGTCCTCATCAAGGACATCACTGTACACCTGAGTCGTTGCTACACTCGAGTGCCCCAGCTGCTTCTGAACAAGTCTAAGATTATTATTCGAGGATTTGTAAAGCCTGGTTGCATAGGTATGGCGGAGGCTGTGGAAATGGTAATGAGAGGGGAGACTGCTGCGCTTATAGCAGTTCTTTACAATTAATAATAGTGCTGTTCTTGTAAGCTTCTCTCCTCGCGAAGAAGAGAACAGATAAGGCCCGCTTTTCAACTTTTGCTTTAAATACTTCTTCAGATGAGCCTTTAACTTCGATCCATACCTGACAACACGCTTTTTGCCTCCCTTGCCGTTTTGCACCGTTAAAGCTGACTGATTATACTCCAGATGCAGATCTTCGACCTTTAAATCTGCCACTTCCTGAACTCGCAAACCAGTGTTCAAAGCCAGGTCAATGATCATCCAGTCGCGAATCGGTAGCCAGTTACCCTTCACTTCTGCTAAATAGGCAGCATCTGAGCAAGTCTTTACAATACGCTGGACTTCTTCTTCCTTTAAGTATTTTTCAGGTGTTATCAACCATGTTGTCATAATTAATCCTCTTTTAAGTTTGAGCATTTCTTTAGGAAATATGGAACCCGGGCATACCCCGGCTATAATAGCCCGGACATAACCAATCGAAGCCGGTTATCTACCTGTCACTGGAAACATAGTACCATTCCAGACAGAAGATCGACTTTCAATATTATTTTTTGGAAATTTTTGGAGAGTCTTTATATCTGGGCAGTGTTGATATGGAACTGTAAGCTCTCTTTTCTTATACCGTTTTTTACGAGAGACGTACTGAACACGTATTAATACCGTACTAAACAAACACTGAAGAGGTACTGATAAGCTATTGACATTGTGTTGTGGTCTTATTAATGTGCCATTAAATCTGTTGCAGTTTTTGGCAGAATCGTGAATGATGAACGTATAAATAAAGCAATTGAAACATTGTTCCGATATGTATAGTAAAACTATTATAATTGGCTATATTAGACGTATTGATGGCAAATATTTGACAAAAGTATTGACAAAACAAAAATTATTGTATACATTTAGCCAACCTCATCTACCATGTGTAGAAGGAGTTGTTAAGCCGTCAGCCATGACGGCTTTTCCGTTTCTGTAAGTCTTTTGGAAAATTTTTTTTGCAGTTTTTTTCTTTGGTATGCCCGATCTGTTATAAAAGCAGTTTTTAAAAATGCCACTGGTCCAAACCGAAGTTTTGCAATGTTGAAGATAACAACAAAATCAAACTCTTTTAACCACAAATACAATACAATCCTTCTACCTTCTTTATTAAACCAATCTAATATTTCTTTTTTAGTACCGTAATTTCTAATTATTGCCCCACTCTATTCTATCCTTCCAGCTCGTCTAAAGTCGGGGTACCTTTCCTTTTCATTATTATGCTCCACTTCCCTTTCAATTAAATGCCAAAAAATCTTTTCATAATTGTTTTTATCATTTATCTCAATCTTCGAATCAATCCAAATCGGGATGTTTTTATACTTCAACTTATTTGATTTGAAGTCTCGGATGAAAAGACTATGTAACTTGTGAATAACTGTATTTGACCAATCTCCATCTACTTGCACGAAACCAGGTAGCCAGTTAGGAGTTCCCTCTGCTGCCGTATTGCTCATTAGGTTCCCATCTTAAGAGATTAATTTTTTGCTCTCGGGCTAGGGTAGATCGAGTTAGTGAATATTTCGATTTCTTCACAAAAGTCCGAATGAATTTCAACTTGGCTTCACTGGAATCCAGCCCCCGGTTCAAATAACCAATTGCACCTATTAACAAGTCGGTTAGCTGTAGAATTTCAATCTCGTGAGATCTTACAAGCTGGATATCTTGAATAATGTCGTTATTAAAATCATACATACTGTTACAAAGCACATCTTTTAATTTTCTGACCTTTTGTCCTCCCAAGGTATCTTTAATGTCTAAAAATATTTTGTATTTTATTTGAGGATCAAGTATAAAATGGAGCATTACAAAAAACATTTTATAATACCATGTGTTATAGTCTTCATCATTATCAAATGACAACTTGGATTTGTTATTTATTATTATCGCTCGAAAATGCAAATCAGGGTGGTTGAAAAAATACTCTAAAATATCTAAGTAAAAGCTGATTTTTCCTGGAGACACTTTTGTCCATTTCATCTCAAAGCGAGATTTAAAACCATTTGCAGCCTTAATTTTTCTTATTTCTTGGTTTATCTTCTTGACAAGTCGTTTCGGAACCCAAATAGCACCTAATACCATAGTATCAGTGAAACTATTCCTCAAGTGACAACTTTCATCACAATATATATTATAAGTTTTTTTCATAACGCCAATTGTTAGCTGCTTATATAAAATAATAAACATTTTTTAAAAGTGTATGAAATATTTTTAATTATTTGCGAATGATGTATCTTAACGTGCTTTCAAATGTTTTGTGATGTCAGTCAGGGGAAGTGGAAGGTAAGGGAAGAGTTGTTTTAGCCTCAAAACGCCGTGCCGGCGAAAAGCCACGCATTTAAAGCCGCTCTAAGCGCTGTTCTTAAGATAAGCTATGTCTTGCATTCGGATCTTAAGGCTGTTTAACAGCATCATGCGTATGCGCACTGTGCGTCTGCCCCGCAGGGGCACACACTTCCACTTCCCTTCCCTACTTACCCCTTTGATCAGGAACAGAAAATGGCCAATTGCCTATAAATTGCCCAAAGTGCAGGCACTGTAAGTTATTGCTAAGTATTGTGTTAGAGCATAATGGCCAGGATGGCACTGATTTTATAAAACTTTTCTATAATTATACTTTATACTATATTTATGTATATTTTTTATTTTTCAAAAGTTATGAATTCTTATGGGCAATGAGCCATATCCCTGTAAGTTGTTGTGTGGTAATGAGTTATAGTGACTGTGGCTTGGGCAGAGTTTGGGCAGGAGGGGCAGAAATGGGATTGATATTTTTTTAATTGAATTATTAAAAAAAATATCCTAACTTAACCCTTAGAAATTTAAGACATTATGAGGTGTTACTTTGCCAACGGAACAGAGTTCTATTTCATTTCCTGCTAACAATAATTTGCCAATAATAGGTCGCTTTCCTACAGAAATATTTGGTTATTCATTTATAAATAAAACTGAAGAAGCAAAAAGTGCCATAGAAAATCAGTATTGCCCTTTCATTAATTCTGAGTGCAATAAACCTCGCAAAAGTGAGCCACAAATTAAGGTTGGTGTTTGTAGTGTTGGGTACAAAGGTTCGTTCATGAAAAAGTATGAACCTGTTATTATTTGCCCTAATAGATTAATAGACAAAGCCATTTATACAAAGATAGAGCAGGACTTTTTTCAGGATGATTTAGAGGCAATTGTCTGGACTACTGAAGTAAACCTTGGTGTGGGGGGGAGTGTCGATTATGCCGCAATAAAGTTAAATCCTGATGGAGGTATAGAAAAATTTGTATTTGTCGAATTTCAAGCAGGGGGTACAACAGGTACTCCTTGGGAGGCCGTGTTGGAATTTAAAGAGCTGGGGTATTTTAAAAGTAATAAATATCCATATGGCATTAATTGGGCTAATGAGTTTTCAAAAACTATGATGCAACAGGTTTATAAAAAGGGTAAGATCATACAATCTCTTAAAAGTAAAATTATATTTGTTGTACAAGATTTAGGACTAGAATATATAAAATCTGTTTGTGATATATCAGATTTAAGGAAGGCAAACAATGATGATCCAATTTACTTTTATTCATTTTCACTATTTTGGGATGGTAATTCTTCTTGGAAAATCAAATTTAGAGAGAAATTAAGTACAAACGTTGATGGGATAATTAAGATAATAGGTGGCGCTGAGGCAGAAAAGTATTTATCACTAACCGAATTGAAATTAAATTTATTAAAAAGATTAAAGCTAACAAATTTTAAAGTTTAAGACCTGTTTGCAAAGCCAAAAGTTTTTCCAACCTACTATCAGCCGATCTAAGATATTTATCACTTAAGTCAATACCAATGCCCCTCATTCCAAATTTCATTGCTGCTGCAATAGTACTCCCTGTTCCGACAAAGGGATCAAGTACCAATCCTTCTTCCGGGGTTGTAGCCATTAGTGGAATTTTTAACAATTCTTCAGGGAAGACAGCATAATGGTTATCTTTTCTCCATAAATCTTCAGGAACAATACTCCAAATATCAGAGGGGAGATATCCTTTAGATTGGCTTTTAAGAAAGAAAAAGCCTTTGTTTTCTAATTCTTTTGCTCTTCCGCTTACGTTATTTGTGTTACTATGTAGAGTTCTCTGGTTCCCTCGAATTGTCATTCTAAAATCTACTAACTCACCACTTCTCATTTTTTCTAAAACATCGTCCAAGGCTTGAATGGCATTTCTCTTTTCATCTTCACTAAGGCTATCAGCATTAATTATTTGCTCTCTATATTTCACTCCACTAACGCCTGTTGCTGATGTAATTCGTCCATTAATAATCGTTGCTTTGTTTTTGGGTTTAATTCTGATAGCGTTGTGGTTATAATAGTACTTCCTAGATTTCACAAAATGAAAAATATGTTCATACACATCCCTTAACCTATCTTTAGCACTTTGAGTACCTTTCCTTTGATCCCAAATTATATCGTTTCTGAGTATCCATTTTCTTTCTTGCATAGCAAGTGCCACACGCCAAGGCATCCCCATCAAATTTTTATTATTATATTTGTCTCCGATGTTTAACCAAAATGATCCTCGAGGTTTTAAGACTCTCATAATTTCATCTATTATTAATAGAAGTCTAGCAACATACTCTTCAGCTAATGATTCCGAACCAATTGCCTCACATTTATCTTTTTCCGAGATTTCATATTCTCGTAATTTCCAATAAGGTGGTGAAGTTATAACGCAGTCTATGCATGAATCCGGTAAATTTGATAAGACACTCTTTGAACTGCCATGGATAAGTAAGTATCTATTGTCAGAAGTAAAGAAATCATCCAGCTTATTCTTATTATTTAGGTCGTTAATAATCATTCTATCGTATTCTCTAAGTTGATATTCCGTTTTACAGCTTCGGTTAAAAAACTCTTTTCAGTTAGCCATATTATTACAATATTTCTTATGACTTCAGAGTCACTTTCACCAAATTCTCCTTTGAATTGCTCTAATAATTTCCATTGTTTTTCAGTAAAAGAAACCTGAATTCTTTTTGTTGGTTTCAAGAATAGTATCTCATTTGTGTCGTAAATGACACAATATAAACACAATATCTTGGAATGTCAAGTTATTCTAAGTTTTTTTATGTTTTTCCGATCTCTTACCATTTTAAAGTAAACTAGTTTTGTAATTGAAGATAAACTGGCCCAGAATTTTCAGAGTGGTGGCAAAGAAAGGACAAATTTTTTCTTTAATTTCGGTATAAGAACCATATACAAATAATACGGATCTATACAATGTCCCCATCACTACTTGTTTCGCTCCAGAAACAAGCCGACAAGATATCCGGACGGGACAAAGACCTATCTCAAGATCTGCTCGCATTTTCCTTCCAAAACTACCGCAACACTCTTAAAAGGCATGGCAAGAAATTGACGATTGCAGAGCTTACAAACTACATGAAGAACCGCTGCAAGGAGATTAAATCATGTAAACGACACTCTTTCGGCCATGTGAGAAACTGGGCTAAATACGATGTCTTCAATAAGCGTAACTACTTCGAAGGTGAGGTAGAAATTCATCATATTCATCATGAGGACAAGGCAGACAATTCTGAGGATCCGAATGATGGGCATGGATCAATTAATTCCTTTCTTGCGACGAGGCATTTATTTGAGTATGTGGCGTTTAAAATAACCTTTGAAGAGTATTTAAAAACTCTGCCACTGTTTGATAAGCAAGTGCTTCAGCTGCGCATTTCAGGCTATAGCTACACCGAGCTTGCC
>JAAGZO010001120.1 GCA_024206195.1 bacterium
AGTGATCCCGTAACTTCTGAGACATACCACTGTAAGGACAATAACCACCAAAACCATCAGTTCCACGGCATATACATCAATCAAAAGTCCAAAATTCTTGATCATGTCTGAGATAAACGATTCTGGTAATTCCAGGAGGTTCAGAAGCATCCTTAGCTAAGGTCTGATAACCAGGAGGTCCAGCACCTTTACTTCGGGTCTGCATCACCATCTGGTCCAAAGCATCTTCAGTCTTAACATATTCAACAAGAATATTTTCAGGATTCATGAGATTGCATGCCGACTGAGTAGTTGGTAAACGCCAAATTGCTGTATTCTTTGGATTATCTTTTCCTTCCAAAGATTCCAAAATGGTCTTGCAATGTTCAATTCAAGTTTGTTCTTTATCTAGAGCCATGGACGGATATGAAATTTCCCATCCTGCCATAGTAGGAATGAGCTTCATGTATCTCTTCGGAGCAGCCAACAGACTATCTGGATTTTCTTGAGAGAGTTTAGCCCAACTTGACTGTTTAGAGATCCAATGAACATCGGCAGCAGGGTGAAAATTCGGATGCCAATAAAAATTCACCACAGTACTTGGTTCAGAAATCCCACATTGTCAGAAAATGTCTTTAATGATCAAAATGGTAACAGCAGTAGTAAAACTTTTGTCTGCTCCCATTTCTTCTAAGACAGTTGAAATAGAGTCCAAGAAAGTGTTTACGTCTGAAGGAATCAGTTGTAAGTCCACTTTGTGGAAAAGTTTGGTCAAATCTTTAATCTTTTCAATCAATTGATGCGGTAGCACTTTTCTTAGGTCCAACTCAACTTTAGATGGATTCTGAGTTGGTTCTCCTGGATAAGATAATTGTAGAACTTGTTCTAAATTAGTTGGAACCAGATAACTTGATGTACTCTGATCTAAAATTTCCTTAGAAGGTTGAGATTCTGCAACAGGTTCTGTATCCATCGGAGTTGTGTCA
>JAAGZO010001121.1 GCA_024206195.1 bacterium
AGATGTTGCTTTCTTATGAATATTGAGCTGTTCATCTCAAGTGATATGTATAGTTTGTCCATGTTCCCCTGATCTGATCGCTTCGTGAAGTCTTATTAGTTCCCTGCCTTAGTGTGTTATTTCGTCCGTAGCTGTTCAGCTGCTGTCGTAGGGTAGTGTTACATTTCCGCTGACCCACATGAAAGCATGATAGGCGCTGCCGCATACCTGGTTTTTGCCGTGCATGCGCCGAATTGGTTTCGTTTGATGATACCGTTGCTTTCTTCTATAATGCCATTGCTCCCTTTCACCTGGAGAAGTACCGTAATCCCCTTTTATAAATTGAGCTGACCTTTCTAACAAACTGCTTTGTCGTGTTTGTCTTTCGAGTTATGGAAAAATAGATTCTAACTAGTTATTAATATAGAATGAATAGTAATCAATAGGTCAATACTAAACTATAGTTATTAGATATATAAAAAATTTTACTAAGTTTTGCACCTACATAGTTAACAGTATTCATCATGTTGAGATAATAGGAACACGTAGTTTGATGGATTCCATTCTAGTTGTTTATTCGTTTTTCACGTATGTCTTTGTTTTTCACGTATGTCACCACATAGTAACACGTATTGTGTTGAAAAAGCTTATAAGTCCCTTTTCTGTTAAGTTA
>JAAGZO010001122.1 GCA_024206195.1 bacterium
ATATTAAAAAAAATTTATATTCGATATAATATTGTTTATTAACTAGAATTTAATTAAGTCTTAAATTCAATCCTTAAATCAAATAATTATTCTTAGGTAAGTTTATGAGTATAAATCTAAGTCATCATCATCTTTCTTATCAGGCTTCTTACCTGATTTACCCTCATCTGGCCATCCGAAGTTAGAAGATTTTGCTTTAGAGGTAGTGGTGCTAGATGTCTCGAATTTTTGCTTGAACTCCATGTATTTTTGAATGTCACCCTCATTAACAGAGACTCTTGCGCCAGAGAATCCAATTTCAAAGTGTTTTTTAAGTAGTACCGGCACAGGATCGGGAATATCGATCTAAAAGATTAAATAAAATATTATTACATCCATCTGATCTTTTCTCAATTCTCTAGCTTGCATTTCTTTTTCAATAGACTAAAGTGTTAATGAATTAAACTTACCTCTTTGATAGCAGATTTACATGTTTGGTTGCAAAGTTCCTTAATATCAGCTCCTGAGAATCCTTTAGTCTTCTCTGCAAGGTACTCTAAAGGAATGGTCTTGTCAATTGGACTCTTTCTAAGGATAGCTTTAATAATGCTAAGTCTACTCTTCTCGTCAGGTAAGGGAATGTAGACAAGCTGATCCAATCTTCCAGGTCTGAGTAAAGCATCGTCAAGAATATCAGGTCTATTAGTGGCTCCAACAATGAAGACGTTTTTCTTAACACCGATACCGTCCATCTCAGTAAGTAACTGATTGATGACTCTGTCACTAGCTTCTGAACCTCCTCCGGCTCCTCTTCCTCTGCTAATACCAATGGAGTCCAACTCATCGAAGAATAACACACAAGGTGCAGCTTGTCTTGCCTTGTCGAATACATCTCTTACATTACTTTCAGACTCTCCGAACCACATAGTTAAGAGCTCTGGTCCCTTGATAGAGATGAAGTTAGATGAGCACTCAGTTGCAATAGCCTTGGCTAATAAGGTCTTCCCGCATCCTGGAGGTCCATAGAAAAGTACTCCCTTGCTTGGGCTCATTCCGAACTTTAAGAACATATCGGGATGCTCTAAGGGGTATGAGATCATTTCTTGTAGTTGTCTCTTTGTATCTTCTAATCCTCCAATATCATCCCATGGAACGTTAGGTACTTCTACTACAGTTTCTCTTAAAGAGCTTGGGTTGGTGACTCCTTCAGCGTACTTAAAGTGAGCATCGGTGACAGCCATGCTGTCTAAAATAGCAGCGTCGATTTTCTCATCTTCGATGTCGATAATACTCATCTTTTCATTGATACAACGTTGACCTGCCTCATTGCATAGTTGGGCGATATCGGCTCCTACAAAACCGTGAGATGACTTAGCGATTTTAGCAAGATCAACATCTTCAGCGAGTTTCATGTTCTTAGTGTGAATTCTCAAAATTTCCATTCTTCCTGTCTCATCAGGTACACCAATGTCCAATTCTCTATCAAACCTACCAAAACGTCTAAGTGCAGTATCTAAGGCGTTAGGTCTGTTAGTAGCTCCCATGACAACTAACTGTCCTCTGCCCTTGAGTCCATCCATAAGAGTAAGTAACTGACTGACAATTCTTCTTTCTACTTCTCCTTGAACCTTATCTCTTTTAGGGGCAATTGAATCGATCTCGTCAATGAAGATAATAGCCGGTGAGTTCTTCTCTGCTTCCTCGAAAGCCTTTCTAAGGTTAGATTCGGCCTCTCCTGCCATTTTAGACATAATTTCGGGTCCATTAATTAAAAAGCAGAAAGCTCCAGTCTCGTTGGCAATAGCTTTAGCAATTAAGGTTTTACCTGATCCTGGGGGTCCGAATAAGAGTACTCCTCTGGGTGGCTTGATACCTATGGTCTTGAATAAGACTGGGTGTCTTAAGGGTAATTCAATCATTTCTCTGATTTGGGCTAATTGCTTCTTACATCCTCCAATATCATCATATCCGATTCCATCAAGCTTTTCTTCATCTTCTCTCTTGATGGGATCTCCTTCAGTGAAAATGAGAGTTTGTGTTCCTACAATACAATAATTCGCAGGGTCAGTTTCAACTACTTTAAACTCTACTGGTCTATTGAATCCTCCTCTAACTAAAAAGGTGTCATCCTTATGAACTGGTCTGAAGACATCCTTAAAATAGGGGATAAGGAATGTTTGAGTAAGATCTCCAGTAATTCCTTCAATGGTGTCCTCAAAGGGGAGGATATGAACTCTCTTTCCCATCGGTACCTGAGGTTGCTTAGTAACTGAAACAACATCGGAAAGTCTCTCTCTAATATTTCTTCTTATAACTTTGTTCATTCTGATTTTATCATCTGTAAGGGTTCCAGACTCATCTGGAAGTGCGAATGCTAGTGTTTCTTTTCTTCTTTTCCCTTTTAAAAGCACTGTTTCAGCCTTAAAAATTTTAAGTTCGTCCATCTTCTTCTGAGTCATCTGAACGACAGAATTGTCATCATTTGTAGCTTCCTCTACCATAAGTCTATGAGGCGCTTTTTTGCTGTCCATTATAGCAGTAGAAAAGTCCTTTTTTTCTGAACTTGCATGGGTGGTGGATTTTTCACTATCCATTCTATAATATATTAAATTTTTATTTTTTATCTAAGTATACTAACGTGGAGATGATGATTATTTTTGTTAAGTAAGAATTTACTTAATATAAATTATATTATACATTCTATTAGAAATCATTAATAGAAATAAATAATAATTAGAGTAATTTAATGTATTGATGTATTCAAATGTATTAAGAGTAGTTAAACACTAAAAATAATAAGATTATGTATGAGAGTTAATTAATCATTAACCATTAGCAATTGTATTTTGAGTATTTAATTTGCTGAATAACTTTTATGGAGTTTTCCGGTTTCATTTCATTATAGTAGTCGATATTATAGTTATTGCATGAGTTGCAATACGAATATATTGGACCAGGACAATTTATTCCTAATAAATGCTTCCAC
>JAAGZO010001123.1 GCA_024206195.1 bacterium
CTCCGACATAGTAAGCCAAGTACATAATCCTTCTTCATTGATTCCTTGACAAGTTCGTTTGTCCAAATACCAAATGGCTTGATCAAAACCCATATAGGTAAGAGTAGGGAGGTCTGGCTGCGCATAATCTCGAGCAGGAAACATATAGTTTGATAACCCTTGTCCCCTGTTCTCAATTTCTCATATAGCCAGATTCAGTTGATCATCAGTTATAATATAGTCATAAAGAAAGACCTCTGGATTAAGTATGTTAAATCCAGATTGAAGAGTGAGTATATGCCAAATTCGAGTATTATCAGCATCTTCGTTTCCTTTCAAAAATTGTAGCAATTCATAACAGAGCTTAATTCTTGGTTCATTTTCTTTAATTGCCATCGAGGAATAAGAAGCATTCCATCCCGGCATAACTGGAACAAAATTTAGGTATCTTTGTGAAGCAGCTAGTGGATCATTAGGATTCTTCTGAGCAAACATGACCCAACTTGGCAATTTAGTTGTCATTTTCAAATCCGATGCTGGATGAAAATTAGGATGCCAATAAAAATTCAGTTCGGACCCTGATTTTCATACTATGTCTCGAATAACCAAGACTAACAAAGTAGAAATATTTTCTTCACCAACTTCTGCAGTTTGTAAGACAGTAGCGATGGCTTCCAACCAAATAAACATGTCTTTAGGTATCTTTTTCAAATTGACGTTTTGAAGTAAATGAGATAAAGACTGAGATTCGTCTGTCCATTGATTCTGAAGAAACTTAGACAGATTTATCTCAAAGTCTGTTTGTTCATTCTCAGTCAACTTTGGACATCTTAGCGTAACCACCTGATTTAATTC
>JAAGZO010001124.1 GCA_024206195.1 bacterium
ACAGTGCACTAAAACTGGAAGAACTTATCACTATGAAATATTAATCCAAATGTTACAAAAGCAGAGAGTGCTACAAAATTAGGGCTTTGCCTGACTGTTAAAATGATGTTGAGAATTTTATAAATATTTCTCTTGATGGCCCGGGGAGTGATTTGCCCCCATTATTGTAAGGTGTTGAAAATACATATTCCTCATCCAACAGATTATTAGTATGAACATCGTAAAAAGAGTAAGTCAAGTAAAGGTAACCCCAATCATCGATCCATTTCAACTCTAGTTCTATGCCCTGGGTTCCCACTTCCTCGTAGTTTGTGTAACCTTCTTCCTGTTCGGAGAAAACTATAAGATCTTCGATCTTGATATTGTAGATATTGGATGTCAGAAAAAAGTTGCTTGTAAACTGATATCCGGTTTCTATCTCGAATACTGTGGTTGTCTCTGGGTCCATATCAATTTCCTCTCCACTCAAGAGACCAGCTGTTGGTGTTCTGAAAGCCTGACTGGCTAAGAGTTTCAGATGAAATTTATCCCATATTTTGGTCCACCCTACCCTTGGGACTGATGAGGTACCAGCTATTTCATGATCCTCGTAACGCCCCCAAGGATTAATACACCTAACGAATCACTGTCCAACATATATTG
>JAAGZO010001125.1 GCA_024206195.1 bacterium
GAAGTATTTCCATTATCAGTCACGATAGTGGTCAAAGCACCATCATCATTGTATTCGTAAAAATAGCGTCTTCTTGGTTGATTTTTCTTATGAATTTCTTGTCCCATTTTGGGAGAAAAACCCCGCGCTTGCAGCGCGCAGCTTCAGCATATATAATACAAAAGCATGCAATATTATAGACGTGGCCCTCATTCGGTCTATGACTGTACCTATCATATCGTTTGGAGAACCAAGTATAGATACAAGGTTCTCATAGGAGATATAGGACATCGAGCAAAGGAATTAATACAGGAGATCTGTAGAGATAATGGAGCTGAGATTATAAGAGGGAAGGTTGTGTCAGATCATATCCATATCTACGTATCGGTTCCTCCATATCAGAGCATCAGCAAATTGGTCCAGTATCTTAAGGGAAAGACTTCCAGAAAAATCCAGCAAGAGTTCCCAGAGCTAAGGAAACGGTACTGGGGAAAGCACTTATGGGGCATTGGATATTTTGTACGTACAACTGGGAATGTAACAGATGCAATAGTTAAAGCTTACGTTGAAAGAGAAGAGTCGAGGGAACCAAAGTTTGGTGACTTTAAAGTCGAAAACTAGGCATTCCATGCCAAATCACAAACTATGGATTTGCAATCCATAGTGGTTGCTTA
>JAAGZO010001126.1 GCA_024206195.1 bacterium
ATCGGCATTCGCAGGGTTCGCGAGGTCATTCTCTGATTGTCCGTGTCTTGTCGGATACACTCGATCATCAATTTTGCCATCGAATCAAACTTTTCCACGTGCGGATCCTGATATCAATAGTTACCTCTGATAAGGAACGGTTTTATTTCTGTTGTTAGCAGGATGAATGACTGCTGCGGCATCCACTTGACCAGCTACACCAGGACATGGTCCATTAGATAGTCTTTTATTGCTGCGAATCACCTGCAAGCAAGCAAGCAAATTATGCCCATCAGACAGTAAGTTGTCTGTGAGCGAAACTCTCTTATTTAGCAAACAATTTATTTGTTTCTTTATTTGGATTGAATTTCTGAATACATGGATCGGACTTCACATTTTTCGCATCCAACTACAATTGCAATCTTTGCACTTAGTAGCTCATAGATTCGGTGGAAAATATAACTGGCATTCGGAAGAGCAGCTCTTCCATTTTTCGTCTAATTAGTCTGATTACATAATAAGTAAGCGTCTCAATTTAATTGCTCTTCTTAAAATGAGAAGAGAAGAGAAGATTCTTCTAGAACATTCTTTTCTTGCACTGGCACGACCGGCAGAGCAGTTATGACGTTATCGAGGGTCTTGCTTGCGCAATTAGTCAGTGGGGAGAGCTA
>JAAGZO010001127.1 GCA_024206195.1 bacterium
ATATATTGAGCCTTATGATGATGTGATCCCTGCTATTTTCCTGTCTGTTTCTCAAGCAGAGAATAGCCCATTTGCTCTTGGAGGTATGCAAGAAACAAAAGTCCAAGCTAAAGCTGTTGTTCTCGCAGAGGACACATACCAGTTAGATGGGGTCATGTCTATCTTTATGGATTCAGTCGATGAAGTAATTGCAGCTATACCGATGTCAGGTTATCCAATCACAGAATTCGGAGATTTAAAAGGAGGGAGCTTTAATTATACAGGTCTAGCAGAAGACTACCAAGGGGAAACTAAGTTCTGTATAGAGAAAGTTAGAACCTCAAAACTAACAGATAGGACTAGAAATGTCCTTGCGAATGAGCTTTATGTCGGATTTGTGGATTTTGACATAGAACAATATAGATATCGCTTCCAATAAATTTCATATTTTAATATTAAAACTGTAAACAAAATAAAGAATCTTTAATTATGTCAAGAAACAGAGTAATTTATCAATCAGAAGGACTATTTGTAAGTGAGGACGCTTCACTAAAGCTGAAAGCCGACCACGAACAATTAGGCCGAATACAAAGCGCTAATTATAGCTTCACCATTAACCGACAAGACGTAAACCAGTTTGGTGATCTTGCGAGAATTGATTCGTTGGTTCTTGATCCACCCACTGTTAGCCTTGATTTTAGTTATTACCTTGCAGATGGGTTCAACGAAAGAGCTTTAGGTTTCTTTGTGCAGAATTCAGGAGCTAACAATAATAGAGTTGCTAATTCAGCAGCATATTCACCAGGAAACTTCGCTTCGGGTCATTTGACAGCGGGTTCTGGCGTTAACTTTTATATTTTAACATCCCCTAATGGAGAAGACTTGAATAAAGCTGGTGCAGGTGAAGCTCCAAATTCTTCTGATTCAGTTATTGGTGTCGGTAACTGCTACGTTAGTGATTACACTGTAGACCTTTCTGTTGGTTCACTCCCTACTATCAATGTAACAGTCGAAGGTGCTAATATGAATTCTGTTGCTGGTGCGACAGTTACTGGTACTCCAGCAATAGACCAAGAAGCTGGAACAATCTTTAAAAATGGAGGCGTAACTACAAACATCGAACTGCCTAATCCAACTGAAAATGGTGAAATAACAGGTTTTGGTGGTCAAACTCCAATTACAGCATTGCGCCCAGGAGACATTAGTTTAAGCCTTGCTAACTTAGAAAGCGACTCTCTTGTTAAGATAAACGGTGCTGACGGAGCGCATGTTCAAAGTGCATCTATTTCAGTTCCTCTTTCTAGAACTCCAATCGATAGGCTCGGTAGCAGATTCCCATTCGCAAGAGAAGTTGATTTCCCAGTTAGTTGCACATTAAACGTGAGCGCTGTTGTTTCAGATGCTGACTCAAAAAACTTAGCAAATATCCTAGACCTTGGTGAAAGTGAAGCGAGTATTACACTTAAAGATGCAAACACCAATGATGCCATTATTTACACACTAAAAGGGCTTAAGATTGACAGTCAGTCTTTTTCCTCTAGCATTGGGTCTAACAAAACTGTAGACCTTACTTTTTCAACTCAAATCGGTGGACCTAATGACCAACTCAATGGCATATTCATGAGTGGATGTGGAATCGGTCCAATCTTCTAAGATTTATGAGCGGTATAGGTATAAATAAAGTGTTTGTATAGTCCGTTTGATATAAGAGAAGGTTACTTAAAAAACCTCTACTTTCAAAACAAAGCGGCCCTTAAAAGGCCGCTTTGTTAGTTGAATGGAGTAATGATTTAGTTATATACTACACCTATTCCACTAGCATCTATACCACCCAACTGTCTAGGTTGGGCTTGGTAGATGTTGTATTGAGCTGCCATTTTAGTGACCTTGTCCATACAGTCATTAGCTAAACCTCTATAGACTTTAGATACCTCATTACGATTAATGAACGTCACAGCGCTCTCACCGTCTCTTAGGGACAAAACGTTGTCTCCACTCACAGATGACTTAGTAATGCCTCTGAGGGCGTTCCTAGCCTCTTTATTGTAGTAATTAGAAAGGTAAAGCTCTTTGAGGACATTCTGAGCCTCAATATCCATA
>JAAGZO010001128.1 GCA_024206195.1 bacterium
AGAAAAACGAATTGTCATGCGCCTTTCTCAGCTTGTGGTAATTCCTCTCACATGGTTCTATTGCATAGATTTTAGCATTAGGCCTTCTTCTAAGAATGTACTTAACCCCATCACCCACATGAGAGCCTACTTCTATCACCACCGGACTTTCAGGCAGTATCTTTACCGCTTTGGCAAACTCATCTCTTACAGACATTTTTAAAGACCTCCCCGAGTAACATTGCTACGTGTTGTGGTGTTCTGTCACTTAAATCATATCGCTTGTACCGTTCTACTACGTCCCGGCGCCATACAACACTTTTTATTCTTCTCAATATATCTTTAACGTGTTCCGGCTTTTTTGCTACCAACCAAGACAAATTAACAGCTTTCATGGTGTCTCTGTAAGCCTTGGTATCTGAAACTATCGCCGGAATACCCATTGCAAAACAGACTAACAGCTTTAAATTAGACTTTCTATCGTCACCGTGCGCCAGTAAACACACATCAGCCTTAGACATCTCTTTGGTGAATGTCTTCAGATTCCACTTGATAAACTTTCCCACACCTTTAACCTTCTTAGAATTTATATGTCGACATTCAACGTCAACGTATTTCATATACTTAGCTGAGTTCACCGCATTAGCGTTATTGCCAAAAGTTATCACTGTTTTAATCTTTTCCCTTATAGGGACAGTTCTCATGGAATCCCAGTAATCTATGCACTCAGGTAGGATAATTACATTCTTAGCACCTGAAGCCTCTATAAGTTGTTTTCTTCGGGTAACAGTATCACAGGTCACAGCATCAGCTAGTTTAAGCATTGTCACGCGATCCTTCCCCGGCTTACTATAAGGATTATCGTCACAGTCATAAACTACTTTAACGCCTCGTTTCCGGGCTTTTCTGGCTATTTTAATAGTCTTTTCATCGGCTTTCTTCTGAACGTATAGAACGTCTCCAAAGTCTTTCTTGTGCTTTTTCCATACGAATCCTTCAGGCATATTATTCTTCATGTAATAATACTTTATCCTGGTGGATACGGAATTAATATCTTCTCTCGGAATAGCTGTAATTATCAC
>JAAGZO010001129.1 GCA_024206195.1 bacterium
CTGGGAATCAGTTTTCCAGAATTCATCAAAATTTACCTTATCAATCAAGAAGTCCTAGTCCTTATCCTAGACTAAGGAAGGACTATAGTCGTATTCAGTGTTTCAATTGCTTGGGATATGGACATATGAGAAGAGCTTGTCGGAAGCCTCAAAAGCATGTTCATTATGCTCAGCCAGTTGAAGAACAAGAACCAGAACAACAAAGTGGAAAAGAAGAGTATCTGGAACAAAGAAGTTTTCGGTCTTCGAAACCGAATAAGAACTACAGAAATCGAAGCTGAACTCCTTCTCAAGAAAGGGGATCGGATTCTGAAAAGAAGGCTGTGCGAAAAAGCAAAGTGACTAACTTTGTCAATACTAAAGGCGACATTGTTAAAGTCAAAATTGGAGAAGATCTGAAAGCTAGAGCTTTCCTAGACTCAGGAGCTCAAGTTTGTTTGCTGACGGAGAAGTATGCTAAGTTGCTAGAAGGATCAGGACTCTATACAAGGGTTCACTGGCCTTTGCCGGCAATTTTGGCTGATTTTTCCATTGTCACTTATAATGAATATATGCCTCAGATACCCATTGTTTTTGACAATCAGCAAGTTTTATTGAACTTGTGGATTTCACCTGAGTTATCTGATGAAGACCTTGTTTTGAGTAAAGCTGCTATGTTTAATCTTGGATTC
>JAAGZO010001130.1 GCA_024206195.1 bacterium
GGAAAGCTTTAAGGTCACTACGGGATTGAATCTCAATACCAGTAAGTAGTTTGATAATAGGTTTTATCTTGTTAATAACAAGTGCTTTAACACCAACCTTCTGGAGCTGGAGAACAGCATCTGTTTCCCATTGATCACCTTGCTCGAACTTAAAGTCCTCTTTGATCTCTTTATGTAGTTTATTCATCTTAGCAGAAGAATACTTTAAATCTTTATATACTTTCTTTACAATATCATTTGCCATATATAATCCTTGTTAACATGTTGCTGGTGTAAAATAATAATCTTGGTCTCTACCTTCTGCTACTTCATATCCGTCTTTAACCTTGCTTGTTATTGGTATCTCATCAAAACATCCACACATCATCATTATGCAATCACCGTAGTCTGGTGAACGTCCTATACGTTTCTTGAGTTCTTTCTTAGGTTCTATTGCAATGAACCCTCGTTTATGGTTTACTAGTTTTATAGAAGCTAGTTCTTCTCTTTGTTCTGGGTTCTTAGAGATAGATAATCTGTTCTTTTCGAACATCTCTCTCATCTTCCAATGTGCTTCGTGTCTACGGTTCATAAAGGTATCAGGCTCTATTACATCCTTAGACATACCACTGAACTCTATTATGTGTGTATCACTTACGTTACCTTGGTGTAGTAAGGAAGCAGCTACTCGTCCAATACCATCTGTATCTACTATTATACAGTTACCCTTTGTTTCTTTAAGTAACTTCCAGGCGTAAGGTTCAACCTCTTCTATCTTCTTACCTCGGATTACAACCTCATCTATCTCAGTAGTATTCTCAAATGCTTTCAGTACGTTCTTGTCATCTCCACCATCAGCTACGTCCCAGATTATGAACCTTTTGATTGTCTTGAACTTATGGTCAACTTTACGACACTCAGCCTTTTCTATCCAAGATACAGGTAAGAGTGAATCAACATCTTCATCTGGGATCTCACCTGTGATCATTGACTTCCACTGGTTACTGTCCTCACCATACTTGTCCCTAACCATATCAACAAACTTCTGTCCAGCTAGTCCTGGGATAACCTCGTACCCTTGTTTGTAATTAGGGGTATCAAAGGCTGACACTGTGATCTTGTTGAACTTCTTGTCTTTAAAACAATCTACAAAGTTACCTCTTGCTGTTGTAGGGTTACCTACTGCTACGAGCTTTACAACACCTTCTGAAGACATAAGTCTGTCAATAGCTTCCCAGATCTCAGGCATGACACCAGCTGCTTCATCTAGGATTACAAGTACATGGTCGTTATGGAACCCTTGGAGTCTTGTTACGTGCTGGGTTACTGTATCAGGTTTAGTAGCAAACCCTGTAGCAAACCATTTCTCAGCTAGTTCTAACCTTGTCTTAGTTACCTTACCACCTAACGGGATCTTAGCTTTAGCATGGGAATCTCGTATCTCACGCCATAGGATCTCTTCAACCTGGATGTTAGATGGTGCTGTTGTAATTACTGTGCTAGGGTAATGAGTGAATAAGAACCAGTTAGCTAACCGTCCTAGTGTAAAGGACTTGCTTAGTGAGTTCCCAGCCTTAACACAGGTGTAATCATTGTCACGTACGCTCTCAGCTATCTCTCTCATCTTGTCCCAGACGTATTGTTGTTCTACATCTAGGCAGTCAACCATAAACCCTATTGGGTCTTTCTGGTACTTAGTTACTAGTTTAAGAGGGTCCATGTTCCCCCTTAGCTTCTACATCAACAGTGTTGTACTTCTTCTTGTCTATTGTTGCTTGTTTCACCATATCAGCAAAGGTGAAGTTAACCTCTACGTTAGCTTCCTTTTTGTGGTTCATGAGATCAGCAGCAAGTCTCGCTAGCTTTACTGTCTCATTGAAGTTCTTGGGACTGGCTAACTTCTCAGCATTGACGTCTACTGCGTCCAGGATCATCTCCTTGAACTTGTCGTCTCTGTCCTTGAACCCTTGCTTCTCGAGAATGTTCTTTCCTTTTATCTTTCCACTTGAGTAGATACCTTTGTCTCCTGGTGAATCTACTATTAGGCTTCTGCGTCCACCTTCGAGCCTGTCCAGTGCACTTAACTCTGTATGTGTATCAGTCCATTTACGCTTGAACTGGTTCTTGGTCATTCCATCCATCTTCAACAGCTCCTTGGTTGATTACTTGTCCCCGTAAGAACATCTGGAAGGTTGTTACAGCTACCTACAAACTGGAAGGTTATTCAGTCCTAACGCCCGTCCTCTACCTACAACGTACACGGTTCTTTGTCTTTACGACAATATCTCTTTATGAGCACTTGTTTCGCCCTGACACCAGGATCTTCTCTAGCTCATCTAGCTTCTTTGACCCTGGAACAGGTAGTCTAAAAGCAACCCTGTGCCCTTCATCATTAACCCAAGCTATCCCTAAAGTAACATCATCCACTGTCGGAGGCTCAAACAACATTAAATCATACTTGTACTTAGTGTCAATCTTCATAGATTCTTTGTCCACCTTTTACCGGACATTATATATTAATGGTCATTTACTTTCTAAATAGTTTCCAGATGTTAACTTGGATCTTGGAATACATGCTGGTGACATTGGTGGACAGGTTATGCTCAACTTCAGTTACTAAAGCTACTGTCTCAGCTTTGTTCTCGTACATTACTAAATCTAGCCCTACACCTTTCTGGAACTTCTCTTCCTTGTCCAGGTCATGTGCATGGGTAATACAATCCTGCTCATTGAGCCATTGCTCTACATAAGGATTCTCAGCTGTGTACCGAGCCTTAGTCGTGCTCTCAGCTTGTGCCAGGGTACTCGACCCTAGAACCAACCCTAACAACAATACTGCTAATAACTTTCTCATACCTTCTCCCCTTTTTTGGTTTTTTACACAAGCATAGGCGCCAAAGGTAACACAACTGCTAACCACTAAGGATCGCTTGATGAGCCATTAGTATTCATCTCTGCTTTCAAATTGACTTTATGGCTGCTCTATACTTGTTTTCTATTTTTTATATATTATATATTTGGGTAGAGTCTCATATAACCCCTTCTCCCTCAATCACTTAGGTAGGGTAGGGGATGTACTCAATCCCTATAACTACCTATGATCATCTATGTATCTATCTATGAGCATATGCTCACTAACATCTAGTCCCTAGTACTAACTTGTTAGTAATAACTGTATACTTATATGTATATGTATATAATATACTATATACTAATATGTATATGTATATGTATATATATATATAACAATATACTAAGTATATGATTAATAAGCTTAGTGTTTATATAAGTACTAATCCAACCTATATGACTTATTATGTTAGTTTATAGCAGATATTTTTAATATTGTCTAGACTATGGTTCTTGTATATCTTATTACTCGTCAAGGGTTGTTATATATAAGGAAGGGTTGTTTTTTGGTGTTTTGATATGTATGGTTTTAGGTATGAATGGTTATTATGTTGTTATTAACTAAATCCCTGTGTAAACTAGTGCTTGATTATGTGACTTATTAATATCTTTTTGCGTGAATTAATATATTTGTAGGTATTTATTTTAAAATAGTTTGTTCTTGTATTTATTATATTTATATTCTCGTCGGTGATAGTGTTTATATTTATTTAATAATAACTATTGACAAAGAGTTAATTAGTATGTTACACTTTTAATATGAAGTTAAGGATAAACAAATTAACTGGACACTGCGCATGGAACGAAGTTCCCAAAAGCAGTAATACGAAAGGAGATGAGATGAAGAAAGAAACAGTACAGATTGACGTAGTTAAATTAATGATGGGTTTGTTATTGTTAGTATTATTAACACACACTGGTATTGATTATGGTAGAAAGATTAAAGGGTATTATATTAATGTTGGGCAAACAATGGCTAAGACTAGAAGGATTAACAAGGGTATTTGGAGAACAAATGCACAAAGTGATGGTTACAAGTATAAACTAAAACAATGGGTAGAATATAAAGGGAAGGTAAAGAATCATCCATTTAAGACGTTATATGCGTCGTTAGCAGGTGAATGATGCGTACTAAAGGGAAATGGAAGGTATCAAGAGGAGCAAATAAACATCCGTACTCAATAGAATCAGAATCTAAAACAATAGCTTATGTTAACTATGTACAAGGTGAGAATATAAAAGATGGTTTACATTTAACTCTAGATAACGCTAAATTACTTGCTTCTGCTCCTGATTTGTTAGAGGCTTGCGAGGGATTGATTGAATATGTAAGAATTAAACATAATGTTCCGATAAATCAAGAACTATCTTGTGAGCATATGCAAAATATTGAACAAGCAATCAAAAAAGCTAAAGGAGAGTAAACTAATGAATCATAAACAAGTATCAATATGTGCAGTAGTATTCTCAATCCTTTGGGCTTTGTTGTTCATTAGCCTATGTGATGCTAATAGCATAGATGTTGTTAAAATATGTATTATTGAGTCTAGTTATAGACCAGATGCTCACAATATAGCTACCAATGCACGTGGTATAATGCAAATAACAAAACCATGCTTAACTGATTACAATATGTACAATGTTAATAAACAATATTCAATGGATGATATGTTTAAGGTGGCACCTAATGTAGTAGTAGGTACATGGTACCTTAATAAAAGAATACCTGAGTTACTAAGGCATTATGAGATAAAGGATAGTAAGAATAATAGACTCATGTGTTATAACTGGGGTATTGGGAACGTGGTCAAGCATTATAGGGAAGGAAAGAGTGTTCCACGTGAAACATTGGATTATATTGAGAAATATAGGAGGTTGAAGATATGAAAGAATCAAAAGGAATATCTGCAAGAAACGCATTTACAATAGAAGCTATGACACTCAGGGATTATTTTGCAGGGCAAGTAATAATGGGTACAAGCTTTACATACGAAGTTGATCTTGCAATTGCAGCAAGAAAAGCTTATAAACTAGCCGATGCAATGCTAAAAGAAAGGAGTAAATAAGGTGAAAGAACAAGTTGACATTGATTTAGACAGGTACTTGGATAAAAGAGATAGACCTAGAATAAACGAGTATAAGAGTTACCCTGAAATGATAGGGCTGTTAAATGCCTGGTACTTAGACCTAATGGAAGATAGCTTTGAAAGAGACTGGGAACAAGAGAAGGTGCTTAAAGCATTTGACAAGGTACTTGATGGATTGTCTTATGATGGGCTTTATGGGCTTTGTGTTAGTAAAGGGTTAATCTAATAAAGGAGGTTAAAATGAAGGAGATTAAGTTTCGGGCTTGGGGTTCTTATTGTACTAAAGGCATTTCTTCAGAAGATGAAGGAAGATGGTTCTACTGGAATCCTTTATATTCTGAATTTCCTAGACCTTGTATGAAATGGGAAGGTCAATACACAGGACTAAAAGATAAGAATGGTGTTGAGATTTATGAAGGGGACGTAGTTACTAGTTATTTTTGGACAGAAGGAGAGGTTGTGGAATTACTAAATTTTAGATATTGGTCTAGTGAATATTGTATATGTGAAGATAGTGAGTCTGAATATACTATAATAGGAAACATTTACGAAAACCCTGAACTAATGGAGGTAACACAATGAAACTAGGAATTATAATTGAAAGAGAAGTGGGAGGAAGAATTCATAGAACACACTTAAAGGGAGTAGCAAGCTCACATTATGACCTGGTTGATGCAATAGTGGAGCGATGTATAAGATATGGTGTTAGTCCTTGGAAAACAGAGACTATATGGGAAAGTAAGATTAAAAGTGTTGAAGGTAAGGTAGATTAAATCAGATTGGACATTAACAAGGAGGTTAAAAGATGAGAATTGATGAATTATGCAGTAACCAACCAAGATACGCTTTAAGTATGGACTTAACCGATGGTTTCTTTGAAATAGGAGCAAATTGTCATTACACTATAGACACACCAATAATAGAAGCTTTAAACGATTTTCTTAAATATTGTAGAGAACATCATAATGAATTTACCCAAAAAGATAATAGTTGTGTGGAAATAGATATTTATGATGTTTTTATAAAAGATAAAAAATTGTATATGCCAACATAATAAAGGAGGTCAGAATGGACATTAAAACAGAGTTAAACAGACATGAGATCATAATGGAGCTATTAACTTGGTTCAAAGGGAAGTTGCTCAGATCATATGGCTATGTTCCTATTGAAAGACTTGAATTCTACCGCAACTGGATTGAAGCAGAACCTACGGATTACTTAGAGTACTTATATATAGAACATATAGAACAGAGATAGCCCTAGAATCGCCTGTATGGGGTCTAGAATCAACGATCTATATATATTAGGGTAGTAAGGCACTTAAACAGCGTTCGTTGCTTAGAACGCATTTAAATGGAAAAGGAGAACACAAATGTTTAAAGAAATAAATGATAAACTATTCACATTCGCTGAATTTATATTGGCTATCATAACAATCATCTGTACTTTAGGTTTAATGATATTACCTTTTGTATGTATTTATCAAATAATATTAGAAGTTAATAAGTAAAGGAGAACACAATGTCAAACATAAAATTAACAGAGCTAGACAGTTTCTCAACAATGTCAGTTTCAGGGAAAAAAGCAGGTGCTTTGAAAATAGGCATCAACCTGCTACATCGTTATTACCTAGCAATGGATGAACAAGGTGATAGGCACTTGGCAAGAATGAAAAAAGCCAAGCAACAAGGTTGGTCATTTGATGCTTTTTGACAAAACACAACATGTACGATCGAACAACAAGGATTGGCTCAAATTAGTTAGCCATCCCCTATACTCTTTATATAGTAGTGGAAGACTATTTGTCCATAAGTGGATTAAACCCTTTGATACCAATGGGTTATCCTGTGGAAAACTTTTTTTCGAGTGGCGGACTAATTTACACGCCAAATCGCTAAAGTTAATGGCTTCAGTAAGTTACAAGAAATCAAAATGGCGAGTTGTCACAACTGGACACTTTTTTTTCTTGTAAGTGGTTGGGAATAAAGAAGTTAATGTTTTTGGAGCAAAATTAAGTGGAATTTACTGACCTTTTTCGCCTTTTGTTCAAATGAACAAGAAGTATGGGGTAAATGGGTCAAAACGTGTACGATCGTACATGTAGCAGGTTGTGGATAACCTGTGGAAAACCTGTGGATAACTAGTGAAATAATGGTGTTTTTGAACTAGTTTAATGTCCAATCTGAACAATATAAGGAGATAAAAATGTGGGAAAAAACTTATAATTTGCATGAAGTTGCTAAAGAAATAGGAGTTTCTTCTGCTTGGATAAATAAGCTTCAAAAGCGAGCGAACATTGTTAATAAGAGTAAAGAGGGTAATCATGGCAAAAGATTGAGCTTTACAAAAGAGGAATTAAACACCTTTAAAACTGTTAAAGTATTAAGGACTTTAGATTTTTCTATTTCAGAAATTAAA
>JAAGZO010001131.1 GCA_024206195.1 bacterium
GATTAGTTTTTCTTGCTGAGTTGCCATTACTTCGCAATCAGTTTACCAATTTCAGTCCAGGTCTTTTCAGCTCTAACTATAAAGTCATCACCTTCTTCTACGACTGATATTTGTTCTGGTAATCCGTATCTGTTCTTGGCTACACAAGCTGGGGATTCAGTAGTTACTAATATCCTTCCAGATTGAACAGTCTTACTTGTTAGTCCTTTACTACCTTGAACTTTAACCGTTCCTTTTTTGTAGTTTAGGAACAAGCACATATCACTTGCTTCAAGTACCAAGGCACTTGCTGCTTTGTGCATTTTAAGTTCATGCCTGTCGTATGCTTCTGTAGATGGATCGTGAAATGCTTTAATCTGGTTATGAGCAATCATAACAATACGCATTTTCTTTTCGTTTCTTAATCTATTTACTAAATCAAGAACCTCTCTCCAATACTTCAGTGCTTCGTTGTAACCACGACCATAACCAAAAGATTCTATTGATGGTTGTTTATGTGTTTCACAAGTCTTTGCATGAATGAGTGGCTCTAACCAATCTAAACTATCAATAACTAAAGTGTTGTATTCAAGTTCATCTGC
>JAAGZO010001132.1 GCA_024206195.1 bacterium
CCAGATGAAATTTCTTTTGCGGATCAGATTGCTCACATCCACTTTTCCGACTTGAGCACCCCCAATGATTTGGCTGGGTCCCAGTCCGATATTTCGGAATGTGGACCATGGACTGATAATGACCATGATGCTGATTATTGACAAGATTACGATTTGGATAGTTTTGCAGATAAAAAGGAGAGAGCCGAACTGGAGGAGATTGCTTTTCAGAAGCATTTACTGGGAATCAGGAGCAGAGCGCGGCTGCTCACAGAGGAGGAAAGGCTCAGAGATCTGAGGGACTTCTTCATTCATCCCATCATTACTACTAGAGTGGATTGTACTTTGGAAGTTCTGCTTTCCTGTTCTAGCTCATTTGTTTCTGAGCCCTCTGCAAGGCAGCCTTCTTTGCTTTCACCGTCTTTGTCTGATGAGGACCAAAGGAGGGATGAGGAATGAGCTGCAAACATTTTGAGGATTAGTCATTTGAATTAGAACTTGAATTAACTGTTCTGTTTAGATATTTCATTCGTAATTCAGTCTGTGGTACTGCTGTCCACCTACTTATGTTGCTATTTTGCTCGCTAGGGCATGCGTAAGTGCATTTATGTCTGTATGTCCATTTCCTCATTGTTTTAGGGAATAAATAAAGTCATTTATTCATTCAAGAGTTTCCATAGTGAGCATAAAAAAAAAATTCATTTTGGAGTTGCCATTGTAACACTGCAGTGTTCCTGATGAAAGGAAGCGCTTGAATGGTTTCCGGAAGCTAGTGGTTGGAATCAGACACTAAGTTTCTAAGTACTAAGTTACGGAAGCTAGTGATTGGAAACAGGCAAGCTAGTGGTCCGTAGGTGCCTGTGCGAAAGTTTTTATTGATTCGTATGGCGAGAAATGGAGAATAAAAAATTGTGAACCAGTGAAGACATTTCTGCAAATATTCTCTCCACTACCCGATAGCGATGCTATCGCAGCATATAACGTAGCATACGTCATGTACCACGTCTTATTTGGCGATTGGATAAGTTTGATTTCATCTACAGTAGTTTTCAGTGCTGATGTGCAGGTTGTGGTTAAGGTTGATCTGATTGTGACAATTGTTGTTGTTGTTTTGTGAATTGATCGTTTTGTGATAATTGGAATCTGTCGATCAATTTTATATTTTTCGGAGCAACTGGAGTCGATAAGTGTTTGAATGAGCCATTGATCACTTTTGGCCATTACTTTTTCACAGGGATATGCTTTCTGCAAATACGACAGACCTATAATTTCTGCAAACTTTTCGAATTCCCGTTCCTGTTCCAGTGTGCAGGTTATATCATAGTATCCGAGATTTTATGAGGTTCATGAGATCATTTCATTATTTGCTTGTCGGGAAAGTGAATCTTTGCTGCCAATTTTCATAAAATGATAGGAAAGTGACGCAATTCTTCCCGTTTGGATCATAATTAGCCTATTTCATTCTGCAGATTTCACAGAAAACTTTGTAGTTCAGGCAGATTTTTTTTTTTTTTTTTGAAATCCGTTGGGAACCATAGGGATATTTATTGGAACAATTGATCAATTTCTGTGTTTAGGGTTCATTTAGCGTGTATTTGATATCAATTGAATTCATATAGATCAAACTGATTGATATCAAAATTCTAATCAATGTTTATGAGCTTTCAAATTTTGGAGG
>JAAGZO010001133.1 GCA_024206195.1 bacterium
CCCTTCTTCCTGAACCTCCCCGGTCAAGGCCCCAAATGTAAAAGCTGGGCGGGCTTTTACATAAGTACTTTTAGCTAGAAGTTCTATGTTAAGTTAAGGCACCAAAGAGACAAGAGAACTTTACTTTTAGAGAGCTAAGAAGAAACACGACTAGTTAGCAACACACTCCAGTCTAAGACTAACAGAGAGCTAAAGACAGAAACAACCATCCTGAAAGGCATCCAGTTTAAGACTAAAGAACAAATACATTGTTATAACAAGTACAATTATCAATAATACATGATCATTTACAATGTCATGTTTTCTTGTAGAAATGTTGTGATTTCGCGTCATTACACATGCACTGCCGAGCGATAGGATAATGTGCATCTTGTTTACCATGTAACCGGCAAAACTGGATCTAGTTATGTGAGCAGTGCCTCTCGGTTCCTTTCCTATCACTGCGATAACATTGGGCTTGATGGAATGGGGCTACTTGATGTCCGTCCGACTAATAAAGAAGAATAACTCTCCAGATTGTTTGCTGAAATAAAGCTTGGCTTTTCCATACCGAAATGGA
>JAAGZO010001134.1 GCA_024206195.1 bacterium
AGAAGTTTGACCTTCTTTTTCATCATGCATTGCAATTTCAATGAAGTCAATAACATAAATGACTCCATACCAAGTAGCAAGAAAAATCATTGGAGAATAATGAGAACAATCCTTTAGATGTGGAATCCAACTCAGATAGTTCCTTAAATCCTCCGACATAGTAAGCCAAGTACATAATCCTTCTTCATTGATTCCTTGACAAGTTCGTTTGTCCAAATACCAAATAGCTTGATCAAAACCCATATAAGTAAGAGTAGGGAGGTCTGGCTGCACATAATCTCAAGCAGGAAACGTATAGTTTGATAACCCTTGTCCCCTAGTCTCAACCTCTTGTATGGCCAGATTTAATTGACAATCAGTTGTAATATAGTCATATAAAAAGACTTCTGGATTAAGTACATTAAATCCAGATTGAAGAGTAAGTTTCAGAGTGAGTGCAGCGGAATGGGCATAGACGAGGTTGAGAAGAGTCGTAGTTTCCATGAGAGTAGATTCGTAGAGGCGACCTTGTTCTGGATGAGGGA
>JAAGZO010001135.1 GCA_024206195.1 bacterium
AGAGGCGATGCTTGAGAAAGAGAAAGAGGTGATGGAGTCTGCTTGGCAAGATGGTATGTATGAATGTGACGGAGACGGAACATTTGAAGATTTCTACAAAACCTTTAACAGCAAAGAGAAATGAAAGACACGCTCATTGAATTAATGAACCGAGACCTAAACGATAACGGTATAGAGAATGATTAGTCTAATCCTTGTTACCATAATGGTACTATATATGCTCCGCAGGGAATACCTTCGCTGCCAAGCGTTAGAGAAAATACTGAAAAGATATGAAGACGATACTACGAAAAAGAAAACACATTAGAGAACTACAGAAGTTTCTGGAGATGCTAATGATTGACAATGTCAACCTATCTATACAAGCAAGTAGATTCGGTTGGAGTACAGAGTTGCAAGACACGATAACCAACAACGCTCTACTCATACGCAAATACCAAAGAAGACTACGACTAATAAGAATGTAATGGAGAAGAAGGTACTTGATGTTTGTTGTGGAGCAAGGGGTATGTGGTTTGATAAACACGATGAGAGAGCATTGTATATTGACAAGAGATGCGAAACACATATCAACCATTACCCAAGCGGTAATAAGTCATTAACTATATCTCCAGATATTATAGGAGACTTTACTGACATCAAACAACCCGAAAACTCATTCTACCTTGTGGTCTTTGACCCACCTCACATTCAACGAAATCAGTTGGGAGAAATAACAAAGAGATACGGAAACCTTACAGGAGATTGGAAAGAGATGATACGACAAGGATTTAACGAATGCTTCCGAGTGCTAAAACCTAATGGCACACTTATCTTTAAATGGAATGAAGTGCAGTTTCCTGTAAAGGACATATTAGAACTCACGGAACACAAACCTCTATTCGGTCACAAGTCAGGTAAGCGTATGCAAACCCATTGGATAACATTTATTAAATAAGATATGAGCGATACATCAAAGAGTGCAACGGTACTCATCAATAGGAACAACTTAAACAACCTCTTTGAACTACTCGTGCAGGTACACCTGCGAGGGCAACTATCAAGAGATGAACAAGCATTCATAGGGAACTTTATAGAGCTACCAGAAGCTCCACAAAGAGAGAACCGACAGGCTCGTAGAGCTAACACCC
>JAAGZO010001136.1 GCA_024206195.1 bacterium
TCTGGCGGCCCCTCGGCGTTTAGACGCCCTGATATTTGTAGTTGCCAATTGGCAGCTAGCTCTGCAGTACACCATAGGCTTACAAATACCAAGAATGTATAAGGGAGACAAGAATGTATCAGTAGTATATATGGGGGAGTCCCCAATCATGGCAACTTTTTTACAATGTTATAAGATAGGAGGGGTCCTTTAAAATATGTAGTTAACAAAAATGGGAGGAGGTCCTTTAAAACATCTTATGCAACTTTTTTCATAACGTTATAAGATAGTACGGAGTTCTTTAAAACACATAGTTAAGGAAAACAGTAAGGGGGTTCTTAAAATCACTGTTTACAAGTGGCCAACAGGTTCAGCACCATACTGATAAAATTGTATGCGCCATCTTGCAAAGCGATTTGTTGAAACCGCCTCCATCCTATTGTTATCATTCATTCATTCATTCAGTAGTAACATTAACTGTCGCACCCCTGAACAACAAGACGCATAATTAAATGAGATGCTTATTATGTAATCGGCTCTTCCCAAAAAGAGAAGGGCCTTCTCCTCTCATTTTAAGAAGAGCATCGAATTAAGAGTCACTTCGCGGTACCATTAAAAGCGCCGCGGCAAGGGGGTCAGAGAATCGAAATGTGACCCATATTTCCTGAAACTAGAGCAGATTCTAAGACCTTTGATGCAAACCGGACCA
>JAAGZO010001137.1 GCA_024206195.1 bacterium
CTTTATGCCGTTGCGGCTAGAGCTGAAAATTCCGCCATTTCTACTTATGGCGATAGAAACTAACTCTAAACTACAATGAACCTGTAATGAAAGGAACTTTTCTGCTTGACAAATACGGACAATCCTATCATCTGCCGACTACAACCCTAGACTGTGGGGATATCAATTTTCCGGTTATGCTGCTTCACTGCCTCGAACAACAACAAATTCCGGAAACGGCATTGCTATTCTGTAAGAAGATTAAATTCAAACCAGCCGTCGGAAGAAGAAAGAAACCTCCTGCCTAAGACTGAGACCGAATGTTCTCTTGTTAAGTGTATATGAGTTTTATCCGTTGCCTTCCTGATCCTTCATTTATCCTTCAAAATTTAAATTTTATTTATGACCTGCATCGAGGTCGCTGCTGCTTTAACCCCTTGAGGAAATGTAATGAAGGATCTTGAAGTGCTTTCATTGTCGTATCTTGTTTCCGTGTTTTACGCTTCATATTTTACAGCTCAATACTGTATCTGTATGTACTGGTGTATTCACATGAAGCCCTCTCGAGGAATTCGGATAAGCA
>JAAGZO010001138.1 GCA_024206195.1 bacterium
ATATGCAACTTTAAGCTTAGAGGAATGCTTCGGTGAAGGTGAGTTCCTTGAATCATGGAAGAAAGGTGATCACGAAGGTGTTCTTGACGGCATTGCAGACATGTGCTTTACAGTAATGCAATGGAATGTATTGAATGGTGATGATCTTACAATGAAAGATGAGTGGATTGTGAAAGATCTCCTTGTCCAAAGTGAAGAACATTTAGTGGAAGATTTGTGTCGAGCTATTGAGACGAAGAATCATATGGATTCAATCACCTACCTTGTTGCACTACTGAAGTTTAAATCTAAAGAGTATGACATTGTAGGTGTGTTCAATCGTGTACACAAGAGTAATCTAAGTAAAGCTGTACATGTGAAGTCAGGTGTTGACACTGACAAAGAAGTGGACTATATTCTATCACAAGGTCGATACGAAGACATCACGGTTGTAAAAAGCGGAGATTACTTAGTATTTAAAGCTGGACGTGATAGTCGAAGTGGTGTAGTATTTGACAAGGCCAAGGTAATTAAAAGTCGACAGTTCGTTGATGTACAAGACCTCGGTGGTTTGTTAGAGTTTGTTTATTAGTTGAGGAGAAGAGTATGAAGATCAAAGCAATCTTAGGTGGTGTGTTGGTGTGCTCTCTGTTAACCGGCGGGGCAATCAGCAGCCACATGTCTAAAGATTCTGTAGAAGTAACTATTACAGGGAAAGAACGTATCAACACACAAGATACCAGTTATTACCTAGTGTTTACAGATAAAGGTGCATTCAAAAATGATGATGACTTATGGCAGTTGAAGTTCGACAGTAGTGAGTTACAAGCTAAACTGATTGAAGGTGATACGTATACGTGTACAAAGAACTTCTGGAGAGTCCCTTTCCTTTCTATGTATGAGAATCTCCTTATGTGTCAACCAACAAATAAATATTAGAGTTTGCTCGGTAATTAAAGGGGGAAGTATGAAATTAGATTTAGAGACCGGAGTGAGTTGGATTAACACTCCATTGCAACCTAGAGTACAGACGATGAAGAATATCGATAGTTACGAACATTACCGTCAATTCATTAAAGATTTGATGAAGACAAGTTGCTGTAGTCAATTGGATTGTTCTAAGTGGTCATTTGAAGAGTTTAAGCAAAAGGGTTATGTTAGAGCTTCATTGACACAACGGAAAGGTTGTTATGTGAAGAGACATAAAAACTTCATAGCTAAGTTGTTTGGTAAAGATGAAATCCTATTTAGCTTTGATAAGTAGTTTTCTGATACCTTCTCTCCTTGTAGGGTGTTCCAGGTATGCCCAAGAAGGAGATGAAGTGTTCAACACCCAGAAACAAGCTGCAGTGGCTTTCTACAAGAGAAATGTAAAGGTTATTGATAGTTTGTCTAGCGAACAGGAAATGCTTGGTTGGGTATTGAAGTGTAAAGAAGGGTATCGATACACAAACTACGTGATTGGTGGGGTTTCAAACCCAATAAGAGTTGGAGAGGTGAACCGTGGAGTAGGTTGTAAAATCTCTGCTCACTTACACACTCATCCTAAAATGGGTTATGGAAAACATGGAGCAACTGTTGACTTCTTTAGTGAAGGTGATGTAAGATCAGCACAACAATTCGAGATGTACTTAATGTCAGCAGAGAATTGTAACATACGGTATATTCATAAAACGAAATACAGGTATGGAAATTTATTGGGTAAAATTAATTGTAAGAATTTTAAATAGGAGAAATTATATGCAAGGTTTTAAAGTGTCAGGTAAAGTTATTGGTGGTGTAGTTGCAATTTCTGTGTTAAGTGTTTTAGGTTTAAACTCTTACACTGTTGTACAAGATGGTACAGCAAAAACAGGTAAACTTTTTGGTGAGATTCAAGAGGAAGCTTACACAGCAGGTTTTCATGTTGTAAACCCTTTGGTTGATATGACAACATTTGATATTAAAGAGAATATGTTCAAACTTGATAATGTTTCAATCCCCTCACAAGATAAGTTTAAGTCGCAAGCTGATGTTACTGTCCAGTGGAGTATCAACCATGTGAAACTTCCGCAACTACAACGAACCATTGGCAATCAATCCCAAATCCAAGACAAAGTGTTGGTTCAACCACTCCTCTCAATTCTACGAGAAGCAGGACGTGATGTTGAGAAGGCTCAGGACTTATTCAAAGCAGATGTACAAGATAAGATCCAAAGTCACGTACAAACGGAGCTACAAAACACTGCACTGTTATATGGTATTAAGATTCACGCTGTGTACATTAAAGATATCACCTTACCGGAAGTGATTCAACGTTCTATCGTAAAGACAAAAGAACTTGAAGAACAAGAAGCCCAAGAAAGAGCACGTCTTAAACAACAAGAGTTGATTTATGCACGACAAACTGCCGAAGCTGAAGCACAAGCACTATCCGCAGAGCAACAAAAGATTGCTGCGCAACATAAAGCAGATGCTGAAGCCTATCGTGTAGAGAAAGAAGCTGACGCTAATCTTTACTCCAAACAGAAAGAAGCTGAAGGTAATATTGCCTTAGCTAAATCGGTAACTAAAGACCTCCTTGCACTGCGAGATAAAGATATTGAACTCAAAACTGCTGAAAATTGGAAAGGCGGTTGTACGCAAGATTGTACAGAGCTATCAGGCGAGACTAAAACACAACCTCTCTACCATATGAACCGTAAATAACTAGAAACACATTAATTCTGAGGGTTGTTATATTACAGCCCTTTTTGTTAAGATGTTTTGATACAAACATAAGGAGACTTTATGGAGAATAATATTGAAAATGATGAAGTAGTAAAGGGTTTAGTTAAACAAATTATCGGCAAGCAGGGATTACTTGAAGTCTTGCCGAAGAGTGTTTATGGTGCAGATGATGCTCAAGACATTCAGAAACTAAAGCAAACTTTAAGTAAAGAGATTCGAAGTTTGCAAGATTTGTTGTTGGAGCGTTGTAAAGAATTGCAAGAGGAGAAGTAGATGAAGAATTTTAGTTTTAAGCCGAATGGTTATCAAATGCAAGATTCAGGTGAGGCCAGCGACGAGAAACAAGAGAAACCAAAAAGGTATGAGATGTGTTACGTCGATGCCGACACCTTTGTAGTTCGTGCTGCCAAGTTGATGCAAGAGGATTACATTGAGGTTAAACATATTTCATCAGGAAGATCGCTTGAGTTCAGAAACCGAACATCTTTTGGTGTGCGAAGTGGTAAGATTATTGAGTTGACAGAAGATGAGATTTTAAGTGATCTAAGAGAAAAGCAAATAGAGATTAACGGGAAGAAGGTTAAAGTTCCTTATAAATGGTTGGCTTGGAAAAACTACGATCAGGAGAAGAAGGGTAGCACAACTTTCCGTGTAGAAGATTTTGAGATTTTTGATAAAGCTCGGTTAAATTCAGAGTTTGATACTTATGAGAAAGCTTTGAAAACTGCGGAGATGATCTTTGCCAGTGATATCAAAGGTATTAAAACTCACATGGACTCTGAAGACTATACGTTAAGTATTTCGTCTGGAAACGGCAACTACCGAGATTACGAGTCAAAAACTGTAGGTTATAAATCTAAGCGAGGAGACAAACCTATCTATTTCCAAGAGTTCAAAGACTCCGTAGCGGATACTTACAAGAATAAGATTTGGTGGACAGATAACGAAGAGGCAGAAGACCATTTACAATATGTCGCAAAGCAACAAGAAGCCCTTTACGGAGAAGATAGAAGCAAGTGGACAGTGTGTGGTGCGTATTGTGATAAGGACTTACATCAGATATATCTTTGCACTAAGAACTTTGACAAGTACGAAGAGGGTTGGAGAGTACCCTCTAAATTTGAATGTGAGAAGACTCTTGTTGCTCAGGCTATTTCAGGCGATCCAACAGACACCATAGAGGGTCTACCTACACTAACAGAAGCCACTACAAAACATTTCGGTCTACGTAAGGCGAAAGGGGTCAGTAAAGCCACAGCAGAGAAACTACTAGATGGTAGTGGTTCTATACAAGAGATGTGGAAACGTGCAATATTCTGCTATCAACAATACTACGGTTTCGATAAGAGTTATCAGTTTAAAGATGTCCACGGAGAAGAACAAAATTGGACATGGCTAGACTACATGCAACAGTGCTATGTACTGGTTAAGATGAGGGAATATCATGGAGAGACCCCTTGTGTACGTAAATACTTATCAAAAATAGGTGTTGACTACACCGAGGAAATTAAGTATGGTGCAGCTACAATTGACACGGATAGTCTTACTAAGAATCTTGAAGTTTGTAAGGGTACACTAGAAAATCTAAACAAGGAACTTAAATCCTATAAATCTCTTTCAAAACCACTTTTGGTTGAAAAGGTGGACGGTGTCAAGAAGCTTGTTGATGAGTTGAACGGTAATATGAGTTTACTGGAGAAATAACCACAATAACACAAGGATGTGTTTAATTTGAGGAGAAATAATTATGTTAGAAAAGCTACAGAAACAAGTAGAAGCAATGTTAATTAAAAACGACATTCAACTTCTAGACGAGATTACTAAAGA
>JAAGZO010001139.1 GCA_024206195.1 bacterium
AACTTCTCTTGCAAGACCTCCTATTACACAACAAACTCTGTCTGCTAAAGTTCCAAAAGGAATTGCAACTCCATTATTTTCTGGACCTTTGGATCCAGACATCATTATTGAAACTTCAACTCCTTCAGACAAAGTTTTTAAAATTCCTGTTACTCTGAAACCAAAAGAAGATAGCCTTACGATAATGGCTACATCAAAAGAAAGAGTAGTTCAGGTTCAGAAGAAAGAAGATCCATTCAAAAATTTTGTAGAGGTTGAAGCACCTCCACACATATTTCTAACTGAAGAACAATATTATGCAAGAGATACTATCTCGGGAAAGTATACAATTTTAAATCGTGAAACCCCAGGAACTAAAATTACTGAGCCTATTTCAACTTCTACTGTTGCGACAGCTGCCAAAACTGTTTTAAAACCAAAAGAACCATTTGGCGCTCTCCCTAAAGATGAATGGGAACCATCAGGAAGCACTATAGAACAACTACGAAAATAAGTCAGTGCTCTCCTCCATCAATATGGTACTGCAAGTGTGCCGTATAAACAGAAGAAGAAGGATTTGGATCAGGCAAT
>JAAGZO010001140.1 GCA_024206195.1 bacterium
ATGGCTGTAGTTACTAATATCTCACCACTAGAATTACCAAATTCATCTGGTAAAAGTATTAGCAAAGACCTGCCTATTTCATCTACGGTAACTGTAAAATCAGTACCACGAATTGCTATGTTTGCTGTTGGGGTTTTGAGATCTATATTGTTTTTATCTATCTTGTTTAGACCGCCAGTAATAAATCTAGCCGTACCAAGACCAAAGGTAATGGCCATTTTAGATTTGCTGGGGTTGGGGTCAAAGATGTATTCATCTATGGTGAGCTGTGAGTTTTCTGTAAGTCTTACTTTGGAGTCGTCTAGGAACGTAATAGCCATACGACCATTAGTCGTAACTGCTTCATCATTTTGTTGTATATCAAAAGACTCTGTTGCCTTATAAGGCTTGTCTCTTAGTATTTGTGCTGAACCGTTTAGTTCAGATATATTTCCTATATCAACAGCTGGTGCTTGTTCCGCCATCGTTCTGAACGACACAAATAGTACCGTTAGAACCAGTAGAGTTAATCTGTAGCCAATCAGAAGCAAGAGTTGACGACTGTACGATATTGAATGTTCTGCTGTTTCCTGTTTGGTCAAGATAGAAGTATCCACCTGCATATCCGCTTCCTGTAAAGTTTACTGTATTGCTATCACCGTCTACATCCACATAGCTAGTAGCACTATCATAGTTTATATCAAAATCAAACGTGTTTCCGTCTCCGTTAATTATCCAATCTAAATCAAGACCAGAAGCTAATGCTGTTGTACCTGTGTCTAGTGTAAATGTATTAGAACTACCAGTTACATCTACATTGTAATCTGAGTTATCAATACCATAAGTATTTGTAGGATCAGCTTGTATAGTAAAGGTATTACTATCTCCATCAAACTCAAACAATCCTGTTACGCTATCTCCGTATATATCACCTAAAAATTTATTAGTATTACCTATTTGGTTTATATCTAAGGTTAGATTAATGCCATCAAGATCAAATGCTGTTAGCGTTCCAGCAATAGAGTTTAAACCACCAATAATGTTAGATGATCCTAACTGTTCTAAGTCTATGTTTGCTGTGTTACCGCTTTGGTCAACATATATTTCATTGTCAGCTGCATACGCAGATAAACCAGCAAGGGTTAATCCCAATATGCTGTAGTAACTTATTATTCCTAAATCATTCTTGCTCATCAATATTCCAATATCCTCTTGTTGTTCCTTCTTTAATTGTTTCTAAAACAGCGGTTTCTATTGCTGTTTGTAGTGCTATATTGATTGACTCGTTCCTGACTAAACCGTTTTCTATTTCCACTAGTTCGGTATTGTCAGTAATAAAACGAAATATATCTTGATCGATAGATGCACTTAATATCGTTTTAGTTACTAATACTTCTAGTAACACTCTACCTGTACTTACAGATACAGTTCGTAAAGATATGGTTACGGTGTCTTGCTTGTATTGCCTAGACATTCCAATGCCTAAATACCTAGCGCCTGCACCCCCAGACTTTACATTACTTTCGTATGATATCACGCCACCTTGCATTATCAAACCAGCAAACAATAAATCTGGTAACTTCTGCTTTTCTTTGTTTTGTTGCCTGGCGCTCCTAATGATTTGTCGCTCTTTGGTTACATTGTCTAAACCAACACGCTCAACCACATCAAAGAAGCCATTATTACTACTGCCTGCGTGTTTTAAGGCTCTAATCAGGTAGGCATCTGGTGCCTGCGTTACCGCAGATGAAAAGGTTGCATAAGCACTATTGCTTCTTCTTTGTCCTGTTTGGTCTGTAAAAGAACCTTGATATATAGCTACGACTGGCTTTACTTTGTTGTTTGATTTTATGTTTGCAAGTTCAGGTACAAGCAACGAGCCTATCGTTGGCTTTTCTATTTTTTGAATTGGAGGTAGATTATTTTCTAACGGATCTATTATTAACGCGCAACTAGAAAGTAAAGCTACCGATAGGAAGAGATATAGTTGTCGTATTACCATCTGAGTCAGTTATGTTTAAAGTTATAATTCCGTCTACAACATTATACTCTATAGTATTTCCTTCTAAACTTAAAACACCACTATCACTTGGAGTTTCACCAAATAAATTTTCTACAAGCTGTCTTGATAGTTGTGCATAGATTCTTGACTCTAGGTTTCTTATAAATCTTGCAAGAGTGGTGTTTTCTTTATCTCTTTCTATCTCTTCTTGTAATGCTTTTATTTCTGCTTTAAGCGCTTGCTTCCGATTGAACTGTTGGTTTTCTATGGTTAGATAATGTGCAGATGTGCCTACACCAGAGAATGATGGAGACTTAAATTTATGTACCATCTCGTCTGCATTTAAGCTTTGACCAATAACCATTAAAAACATTATTGCACCCATAAAACAACACCATATAGCTATTCTAGTTTTAGCAGCTTCTTCTTGTTCTATTTCTCTTCTTGCAAGTTTTCTTTTATCCACACTTGCCATTAGTCCTTCCTTTTATCTTTTCTTCCTGCTTTGGCAATCTTGTTAGTGTCAATTAACTGAGGTACGCCTAGCATTGTTTTAATCATAGTATCTTGTCTAATGATTTCATTATCCAAAGACCTAACTCTATCTATTAATGCTACTAGAATACCGTGTTGTGTGTCTAGTTTTGTGCCAAGGCGATCTTCCATGGCGTTTATGGATGTGTTGACTTTATCATCTACGGTATCAAGTTTAGTCTCCATACCGTCAATGATTCTGTTGATAAGTTTCCAAACAAAAACACCAAGGCCTAGCGCTGCGGCAATAGGAAATCCTAGTTCGGTTATAAGAACTACGACATCATTCATGGTTTACTTTTTTTTCTTAGCTGTTTTCTTAGCTTTCTTAAAAGCTTTAGCTGTAGGTGCGCCCTTAGTTCCAGGCTTTCTCATTTTTTCATTAGAACCAGCTTTGATTCTTTTTCTTTTAGCGTGGATGTTTGCGTATAGTCCTTTTGGCATAGTTATCTCCTTATTTTCTTCTTGATTTAGCTCCAGAACATTTCCATCTTTTTCTTGATAGATTGTTTGGAGTGTTGGGATCGTTTTGTTTTTTCTTAGATAGTCTTTTCTTTATACCAAGACTTCTAGCGCAATATGAATCACCTTTAGATGTTCCTGGCTTAACTCTAGGTCCACCACCTTTGGCTTTACCTGCTTGGCCGTAACTTACCTTTTTACCAGATGCAGTTACTTTGACTTTTGCTTTCCCTCTTCTTGGTGTTGCCATTATTTCTTCTTCCTTGGTCTACCTCTTTTTTTAACAACTGGTGCTGGTGTCATAAGATTATCAAACCAGTTTAAAAATTTATGTATCGTTTCTTTTAACCATACCCATGCTTTAGTTATATATTTCATTAGTGTATTGTCCTCTCTTCATAATATATGATTTCAGAATCTTTGTTTACTTCACCGCCTGACATAACCGACATAATTTGTAATGCGTGGTTTTTATTTTTTGCTCTTATTTCTTTACCTACATAAACCATGTCATCTACCATAACTTCAATATCAAATATTTTGTTGTGGGCCATTGTTTGTAAATAATCCTTGAGCTTGAGCTTTTGCATTTTGTCTTATTCCTTCTCTATCTCGTTCCATAACTGCATTAATTTCTGCAATGTTTATTTGTGCGCCGTACTTAGCTTGTAGCTCCATAGCTTTTACTCTTAGTTGTGCTTCTTCTATATCTCTTTGTCTGTCATCGTCCATGATGATTTTCATTCTATCTGTTTCAGCATCAATCATAGCTTTCTGTGCGCTTACTTGTGCCTTCATTGCTTCAGCCTGTGCAAGCATTTCTGCTGCATCTGGTTTAGGTGGCTCTTGCGGTTGCGGAGGCATAGGCGGAACTTCTGTATTCACAAAGGATTGTGCATCTTGGAAGCCTGCTAGCTCGATCATTCTTGTTAGGGTGTTAGCATATTGTTGCATTGACACTAGAGGATTCTGTGGCCCTAGTGTTTGCATAATTTGTTCTTGCTTTGAAGCCAAGCCAGTTAAGACTTGGAACTTCTCTTCGTCTGATGACTTAGATATAGCTACATTGACTACCATATCCTTGTCTGAGTCCCAATATCTTGGGTCTACAGGTATAAATTTACCGTTTAATCTAAAGACATCTTGTGCTTCTTGGTGCTTGATTACCAAGTTATTGACTGTTTTAAACATGGTTTTTAAGCCACCTTCAGCAAAATGTCTGCATATAAGCTCTACTCTACCTTGCGCACCGCTCATAGTAGCTGATATAGCTGCGGAAGTTGTAGATTGTAAAGCTTCTGCGTTTAGTCCTGCACTTGCTTTAGATACACCAGTTCTGTTTTCTTTGGCTTCGTCTAAATATCCTAGGACTGGGAAAGCTTCTTTACCAACAAAAGGTACAGCAAATGGTTGTACCATTCCTGGCGCTCTCATTCTAATTGGCTGACCAATATCTGTATTGAGTACATCGTCTATGTTTACTTGACCCTCAACAACTCCCATTCTTGGGAAGATTGAATGACCAAGAGAATCTAGGGTATCACGCATAATTTGTGATTTAGCCGCTTGTATTGGTTTTAAGTAATCAGCAGGACAAGATCCTATTGCTGTGTGTGGTTCTGGGTCAGGACAGAACATACATATAGGCAGTTCGTCTAATGGTTCTACATTAAGAACTTCTAAGCCATTACCTGCTGTGCAAACTTTGATTCGCTCATCAATACCATCATCGTCATAGTCATAGTATAAATAATGCTCTACATATAAAACATCTTTACCACCAGCATCGTTTCTATCTGGGTATACCATGTTGTCAAATGGGTTTCTTGCTTCTTGTTCTTCGTAGCTTTCTGGGTCAAGTGCGCTGCCGCCATAACCTGCATACTGTTCCATCTCTTCTTGGTCGTAGCCCATAGCTACTAGGTCGGACACAGATTTAATCATGCGGTGTGCAACGTAAGAAGCTGTCTCTATATCGCGCGCGTGTCTAGATATAAGCACCTCTTCTGGCGGTACTGATTCAATACATACCTGGTCTTTTGGTTTTAATCTTCTAATTTTTAGATCATAACTTGCTGGTATTTCTTGGGTAACTTCTTCGCCAGTCATAGGGTCCATAGTTATGATTGTTTCGTTGGTGACTGACTCTTCTATGACCTCTACGTTCTTATCCATGATTAATGCTTGGTAAGATTGTGGGTCTATGTTGGTAAATTCGTGGGTTGTTGCAGTTACGCTGTCATCCCAAAATACTTTGACAAAACCAGTCTTTCTGACTAACGCATCTTTAAAAACGTCATACAAAACTTGGAAACCAGGATTCTTTTGTTGTATGACATAGTTAATATAATCTGTTTGTTGTTGTGCAACCTCTATATCTTCTGGTCCTTTAGGTACAAATTCAACAATCTTTTTAGTACCAAAGAAAGTACGCATAATTGATGGCAACATAAACAAAACACTTTCTCGCACATCTGTAGAAACAAACTCTGACTGCATAGAGCTAGTGCCTTCTGGCTCTGTACCAAGGTAATATTCTGTTGATTCAGCTCTTTCTGCGCCTACTTGGTGTATGAAATCTTTAGCATCATCCATCTCGGACTTAATCACGCCCACAAGATCAATCATTTCTCCTTCTTCTTGGACGACTGCTTTTATTTCTTCTTCGTTGTACTTCTTTGCCATACTTTATCCTATTCTAATTATTTTAGATTTGAGCGGTTGTCTGAAATTATAACCTAAAAAGCTAGTGCTTCCACCAAAACTTGCAGCAGAGGATGCCATCGTCAGCGCGAGCGCATCCGCCTTGTCTGGAGACTTAATTCCACGCTTACGCATTTCGTCTTTGCTCTCAATCTTGATTTTACCTGTAGACGTATATTTATACAAAGGCGATGCTAGTTCTGCGACCAACTCATCATCGTGCGGAATCCTGCAATCTCTTTGCACCAACCAGTCTTTAATCGCAAACCATAATTCAGCGCGCAAGTTTAAATAATTTTTCTTGCTTGATGGTGCCTCCGCGACATTGACTCCGCGCACTGGTAAGTTCTGCTCCGCGAGTCTATCCACCACGCCTGCGCCCAAACCAATCACATCAATTAATATTTCTTGTGGCCTTTCTATCGCAGTAGATTCGTCATACATATTCTTAATCACACCACATAACTGCATCAAATCCATAGACTTAAACGACTTAATACTCATGACATGGTTTCCCTGCCTCACACATAGCGCGGAGTTATCTCCGCCGAATCGTGCGACATCCAGTCCCCATATAATAGGTGCGTTAGCTGCAAGAGAGACATCCCTATCAACCGCTGCTTTTACCAAGCCCATTGGTATGACAGTATCATCGTCTGCGGATGGAAACTCGCCCATCACCTCCACGCGCGCGACTGTGGAATCTTCGCCGTACTGCTCAATCATCGTTTGAAAGAGCTTTTGGTCGGTGCCTTCTACCGTGCGCGAGTCTATCTGCTCGTTCTTCCAGAATGATTGCTTAGAGTTAAAGCTGTCGTAGAATGGCCCTGTGTTTCGGCGTGGGTTGGAGAAAGTAAACCAATAGCGGTCGCGCGTGGGTTCGGAGAAGAACCCTTCGCTGACCGAATAAATAGGAGAAGGAATACCTGATGCTTCATCCATTATCAAGCATACGCCGTAAGATGAATGGATGCCTGCAAACGCATCTGGGTTTTCCTCGCTCCATAACTGGGCCTGCGCGTAATAATAACCAGTATCAATCTTTAGGTCGTTTATTAGCGCATCTTCAAACCATTGTGCTGGTTTAATTGTGGTAGCTGTCTTGGTAAACCAATGAGAGTTAATAGATAGTGTTAGCCACTTACCAAGTTCAGCCCATGTTCTTGAACGAAGCTGTTGCTC
>JAAGZO010001141.1 GCA_024206195.1 bacterium
AAAGTATCCGCTATACAGACCATTCACACTGAAGGCTTTTCCTAGGAATATTGGAGGACCTATACGCTCAACAAGAACCTCAAACAAAGCTTCTTTGAAGTCCTCATGAAACTCTATATCAGTTCCAGCAATTAGCTTTAGAGCTTTGCTAGCACTACTAAAGTTATTAATAAAGAAGTTAGCATTAGATCTATCTCCTACAAAGCTTTCGAATATCAACTGCGACAACTGATCCACAAGATCGTCGGTGCTGGAGCCAGGGGATACTCTAACAAACTTTGTTTGTACATATTTCTTTATCGTTACTAATATTTTTTGTGCTTCTGTATTGGCCGTATCTGGCTTAGTAAGTGTTTGCCAAATAGTACTGCCGGCTAAACGTGCTCTCTTTACGAAAGCTATTTCGTTCTTCCCTGCAACAACTCTGCCTGTTGCTAGTTTAGATCCCTGTAGTGCCCGTACTAACTCTCCTGACGTATCAAACTTATCACTGAGGAACGCAGCTCTAAGAGAGTCTCCATTCAGTATGCCAAAGTCTCCTGATGATTCATCAACAAATATTTCAGAAGATCTAAGTGGCCAGAATGTTCGATAGAAGTCTGCTGAGGAGCCCTGTATGAGGCTTGCTGCTTTTACCAGATCCTTCTGCATATTCTTTCTAACTGCTACTTCTCCCTTGAGGATCTTGTTTAGGTAGAATTCCTTTAACTCTTTATACTCTGTGCCGCCCTCATGGAGAGTTATTTCATGGTCTTTGAAAAACTCCATGTTGTTCTCAACCATATCTATGCGCATGTTCTTCAGATTAGGTTGCTCTGATGTGTCTATGTATGTAGACATTGGCACAAAAATACCTTCTCCTGGACGAGTAGACATAGACATGTTCGCGCTTTGTGGTATCCCTAGAAGCTTAGCAATAGGACTCCTTAGCTTCCATCCTGATACCCTATCCATTCTTTCCGTTGACCTGATTATCTCATCTGCCATCTCCTTAAACTCTATGAACTTCTCTAGCTCTGTATTCTTTGTTTGTTCATTAAACAAAAGATCTGTAGAGTATGCCCTAGAGGTTATTCCCATATGCTGAGCAAAAGGAACACCCTTTCCTATCAAGGTGTGATAAGAAAAGTGATGGCTTATGGAGCAAGACTCAGACAGTATTTGTGTGTCTGTCCCTTCTCCAAACGAAATTCTTTTTTCTTTTAAGGCTTCAATAGAGTCTCTGTTAGAG
>JAAGZO010001142.1 GCA_024206195.1 bacterium
CTCCTCTATAGACTCACAGTTAGCGAGATTAACAGACCCAAGATTACAGCAGTCTGAGTCATCTTCAGAAGTTATTTCTGTACATGCGTTGCGAAGCACCTCCTTTTCATTTTCATAAAAATTATAACTGTGTCCTGGTTCACCAGTTTTCAACATTTGTTCAACAGACTTGAACCAGAGTTCAGGTACCTTGTCTTGTTTGAGACGTTCAATGAACTTAGTGTCCCAACTAATAGAGATGTTAGTCATGTCTAATGTAGCTGGGAAATTAAAGTCTTTAGCCTTCAACTCAATAACTTCAGAAGACCAATTTTTTGTAAGCATAAACCTACGTATGTCATCATGTTTCCAGTTCAAACTTGCGTAGATTGCAGATCTCCTTGAACCACCTTGTTTAACATTGCGACCTATCTCATTAAGCATTGAGATGAGTGCTATAGGACCAGACGATATACCACCTGTACGTTTAAGTAATCTGCCAGACGGTCTAATGATAGAGTAGTCAGCACCTATCCCACCACCTGACATCAGACAGCTGGTTGCTTTGTAGGCTAAGTTTGCCCATGCTTCTCTGCTGTCTGTTTCAGGTTTAAGAAGGAAACAATTATTCCAGTAGTGGAGAGATCTACCTGCGTAATATAGGTACCTCCCACCAGGAATAAACTTCATGTCAATAATGTACTGAACAAGCTGGTCACGATCATCTTCAGGCATGAGCGGCATTTCCATGGTACCATTACGAGTACCACAGACATCGTCTACTAACCTTCTTGCCAAAGCTTCCCATGAATCATTTGGTCCTTGTGCGTACTTAAGTCTAAATATGTCCTCAGCAAAACTTGTTTTAAACAATTACACAACCTCCCATACTTTAACAGTTTTCTCCACCTGCTTGACCTCACTGCATTCAATCTCGTCTGGTTCATATTCATAAGGCTGTTCATCCTGTGATTCAGTTGCACCCCTGGAAAAATGAGAACGATAGAATTTATCACTGTACCGAAAGATCATTTCATAATGATTCGACCACCTGGAAGTATCTATAATTTCCTCTGAGATATTTTCAATATCTTCTTTCTCCTCATCATAATCTTCCCACACAAGTCTCTGCAGCAATTCCCTTTTAAATTTCATATTATTCAGCCTCCCCCTGTTCAATACCTTCAATTGGTTCATACAGCGCAAACCCAAATACATAGATAGGCATTACAATAGTCTGAAAGAAACATACACTGAGTGCTATGTTCCCTTTAGATACTGAGTACCGAATATCAGGGTCTTTGAGTTCACCCTTATCAATTAGACCATAAGGTTCTACAACTTTACCGTCTATAACCTTAGAGTCTGCACAACCAAAAACCACCATTGTACAGAAAGCGATTGCCGTAATAAGTGTTATAAATTTTTTTCTCACTCTGTCACCTCCATAGCC
>JAAGZO010001143.1 GCA_024206195.1 bacterium
CCCTTCTGGAACCATACAACATAGCCCATTTTTAGACCCCACTTAGAAATGGTCAGATCGAGGTGAAGATCATTCCCCTGGTTGTTTTCGAGGGTGGGCTTTTCCCCAACCTTGAAAACCCCAGGTGTGGGTCATACCAAAGAAGGGACAATTAGCCCAACACTGGTCAGAGGACTGCAACTCAGCTTCCTGTCCATATTGCAGTCCTCTTATAACTTAGGCCTGAGCCTAAGGTCCCATACTCCACACATCTAAACAAACAAGAAGGGACAAGATCCATTTGAAAATAGTAGGTAGTAGCAACAAAATACCTACTATTGACAACATTTTAGGGTTCCTGACGACAAGCAGCAGAGGGTTTCCATACTTAAACAACATGGCGTCTGTTGTACACTATGTTGTAACAACAAACTGTCATCTGCGAGTCCCCTGTATATATGACGTTAAGTACTGTACAATTCTGTCAGAATCACACATGGTTTGCTTATGCATTTTCAAACATATTGGTTTAATGTAGCAGGTGCTGTTATGTTGTGGTTGGTTGTTGATTGCATCACTAATAAATGTCTGCCATGATTTATTGTGAATAGATTAGGGGATACACTTTATGCAACATTCATAAGCCTTTCAATCCTATTGAATAAAGAATATAGATATCATTGTCATTGAAATAGAATAGGTTAGATTCTCAGTTAGAAACAAGTATACTTTTTCATAAGCTGACATGCTTCAACACAAATGAAACTAATTTATTCATTCCAAAAGTACATATGCTTTTATATGTGTTACATATAATTCCAGTGCCAGTTATAACAATTCAGTCAGCTGCCGCAAGAAGTATGATATTCTGTTCTCTACTGTTTCTTTTTGCTTTATCAGAGTTGGGGAGGAGCATTCAATTGAATGAGCACACCTGCCCACAAGGTCGAAATGACTTGTTTCCAACTTCATTAAAAGGAGTGTCCATTCTCAAAGAAAATTCTTCAAATA
>JAAGZO010001144.1 GCA_024206195.1 bacterium
GCAGGATGGAACAATCATTGACTTTGGGGCGTACCTGCCCTATGGTCTGGATAAAGATATTAATGCTCTTTTACAAACAAGCGCGTATAAGTTCACAGACCAGGAGCAGGATGACGGCACAGGGTTGTATAATTATGATGTAAGGCTTTATGATCCTGTCATAGGTCAGTTTATCATGGCAGATACTATTGTGCCTGATTTGTATAATCCGCAGAGTTTAAACCGGTATGCTTATTGCCTTAATAATCCTGTTCGGTATGTGGATCCAACTGGGCATTACATTGATGACAATGGGCGTGGAAATGATTTTACTCGTGAAAGGAGTCAAAAAGAAGTTGATCGAGATCGTGGTAGACGTGGGGAAGATAGAGAAAGAAATAATTTCTTAAATGCTATTAATAAAAATTACCAAAGTATTAAAGCTGGCCTAAGCAAACCTAAAGCAAAGTCGCAACCGGTGGCTAAAGCAATGGTTGCTGCTGTAGCTATTCCAGCAAATGGATACTTAGTTCAGTCTACAGGTCCGACTGTTTTAGAAATTTTTCTTGCTTCTCCTATTACATTTATTGCTGGTTTATCATCCGCCATCGTACTAGGTTTACCCAATACGATGGGTGATGGAACACGTCCAGCTTTCGAATCATCAGGAACAGAAGATGGAGCCTTGGACAGCTGCCCGGCAGAACCTCCCGAAGGATCTGTTGAAAATCCAGATAGGGAGGGAAGTTTTGGAGAATATGATCAAGATGGGAGATTTAAAGAAAAATGGAGACTCGATAAAGGAAGGCCAGACATCAAGCGGGGACATGGGTCCGTAGATCATATCCATATTGATGGAAGTAAAAAATGGTATCCAGTTGGAGGTAAATAATGCAAAAGCTAACACAAAAAAATATAAATGATTTGCCGATGCATGATTCAGATTTTATAGGATATAGTGTGTCTCAAAAGGACAACGGCCAAACGAAATTAATATTAAGTATAGCCTTTTGCGAAGGAGAATACGAAGATTTAAACCAAAATAGTAAATTTGCTTCTTTGATTTTTGAAAATTGTTGGTGGATAAATAAGAATATAATTTGTAATAGAACACAAAGAGATTCCATTGATTATATAAGGGTTCTATTAGAATCACAGGAATTAAAGAGGTTTGATAAGAAATCTGGACTTAAGCATATCGAAATAGTTTTCA
>JAAGZO010001145.1 GCA_024206195.1 bacterium
AATAGGCATCAAGTAGTCCGCGGGGCATGAGCCAATGGAGGTATGTGGCTCTGGATCGGGACAGAAGAGTGTAATAGGTAAATCATCCCAGGGTGTTGAGTTAACAATATTTAATCCATTCCCTACAGTGCATACTCTAATCCTTTCATCTATGCCATCACCATCTAAATCATAAAAAACATAATGCTCTACATAGAGAACACTTTTACTATTACTGTCTGCTCTATCAACACCAGTAAAATCTGCGTATGGGTTTCTTGCTTGTTCTAAGTCGTAAGAGTCTTCATCGACTGCACTTCCAGAACCAGCGAATTGTTCCATTTGTTCTTTGTCATAACCCATAGCAACTAAGTCACTTACAGTCTTAACCATTCTGTGTGCAACGTATGGAGAAGTATTTAAGTCTCTAGCGTGTCTTGAAATTAATACTTCTTCTGTTGGTACTGCTTCGATTACTACCTGGTCTTTAGGTTTAATTCTTCTAATTTTGACATCGTAACTAGCTGGAGTTTCTTGTGTCACCTCTTCGCCAGTTTCAGGATTCATAAATGTCATACTTTGCATTTCTATTTTTTCTTCAATGACTTCTACATTTGGGTCAAGTGTTAGAGCTTGGTATGCTTCTGGAGAAATGTCTGTGTATTCGTGGGTTGATGCAGAAATGCTGTCATCCCAGTAGGCTTTTACAAAACCAGTTTTTCTAATAAGTGCATCTTTAAACGCATCATATAAAACTTTAAAGCCTGGGTTTTTTTGTTGGATTATATAGTTAATGTAATCTGTTTGTTGTTTGGCTAGTTGTATGTCTTCTGGGCCATGAGGTATGAACTCTACTATCTTATTAGTACCCAAAAATGTACGCATGATAGAAGGCAGCATGAATAACACGCTGTCTCTAACATCTGTTGATACAAACTCTGATTGCATAGAGCTTTGTGATGTTGGAGAGTTTCCAAGATAGTAGTCAGTAGCGTCAGCTCTGTCCTCGTCTATCTGGTCGATAAAGTCTTTAGCGTCATCCATTTCGGACTTAAGTACGCCTTGTAGTTGTTCTTCATTGTAAGA
>JAAGZO010001146.1 GCA_024206195.1 bacterium
CTAATGGTTTACAGAGTGCATTAATAGCTACTTTAAGTACTCCAATTTATAGTCCTAAACAATTAAATGCTCTTGGAACTGCTCAATTCTCATTCACCTTACCAAGAAATATCATTCCCAATGGAAAGATTGTCTTTGAAGGAAATTTCAGTACTTTTACTACCGCTAATACTCCCAAGGCAAATGTTGACTGTTATCCTAGTATTGGAGGCAAAATCTTCGGGAACAATTGGACAAAAGGAGATCTTTGGATTGAAAGCTGTGATATTTCTAAGATAGACACTATAACTGACTCTATTGTCATTCTTACTAAGAGCCTCGTTTACAAGTGTACATTGAGTAAAGATAAATCTGTATACGTCAAATTATCACCAGTTACTATTGGAGATGTTGCTACTAGTAATACCTACAGAGTTTTATTAAAGGGATTCGGAACTAGTGCTAGTACTCAACTTATCAAGTCTAGTAGCGCTGATTTGACCATGCCTGCAGTAACTATAGCTGCCAAACCAGCTGTTGACTTTACTGCTGATACTGTATGTCCTCTTAACTATACTGATGTTTTCCCAAGAATTCCTGGAGCATTAATTGACTGGACTTGGAACTTCGATATTACTACAAAAAAAACTGAATTAAATAATACCAAGATGAGTATCAATGATATTACACTTTTCCCACCACAAAAATACTTTGGAGGCTTTGCCAACTCAATGACGAATACTCCTGTTTGTGTTTACAAAACAAAGAGAACTCGATGTAGCTTTAGTTCTGAAGGAGTATTAAATGTTTCTCTTAACCCTGCTGCTGTTCCTGGAACTGACTTCACAGTTACATTGAAGAATGTACCCTTCGGAGCTATGGATGAAGCCTGGACATTCTTATGTACTGTTAACAACTTAACTGGAACTACAAGAACCAACTTAATGACTGGAAGTGGAAAGATGAAAGCCGCTACTGTTGCTGCTGATGGTATGGTAGGAGTTATTCTCAAAGCCGAATTAGCTAAGACTTACTCACTTACTGCTTTCCCCAACAACACTGCTGGAGATGCTATTTTCTTCTCTTCTGATTCATCACCAAGAGGAACTTCTACTCTTGCTTTGAGATTTGGACTTGACTTAGTTGGAACTTGGTCTGCTCAAGCAAAAGTAACCTTCACAAAGACTCCTTCCTTCTTTGTCTTCCTACCAAAAGAATTTACTGGATTAACTTGGGCATTACAACCTTCATCTTCTTATAAACCAACTATAACTATCACTCCATACACAGTTGACACTGCTGGAACAGTGGCTAAAGGAACTGTTATCAAGACGGGAGAGACCAAGAACTCAGGAAATATTATTTGGACAACTGCTTCTGCTGATGTAGTATTTGATACTACTGCCAGATATTTTGATGTAACCATTGCAGGAGTAAGAAATCCTGGAAACAATATAACAACTAGGGCCATCAACTTCGCTATTCTTACCGCAGCTGCTGATATGCTCGCTAAAACTTGGACTTCAAGTAATAATCAAGTTAATAACCTTGCTGCATTAACTTATACAACTATTCCCAAACCAACTGACACTAACTCTCCTACTAGTAGCTTAATCTATACAACCTACCCTGGATTAAAATTCGGAGCCACTGCTAAATGGGATGCTAATTACAATTCCAATAATAAGCAAAATGGAAATGCTGGTAGATACATATCAGGCTATTGGACTGTCTATACTAATACAGCATTAGCTATTTCATCCCCCGGATTGTGCGATATCTCATTAGACGCTGGTTCAGTCTTTTCCCCTCCAGTTGGTGTAACTAAATGGGTTCTTAACACTACTCTTACTAAGGTTAAAGTAAAGTTTGGTGCTACTTGTAAAGGATCAACTGCGGGAAGATATTTCACTTTCTGGACTGCTAAATGTATCAATTTCTATGCTCTCCAGCTGTTATTATAACTCTCAGCATTATTAATAAGGGAG
>JAAGZO010001147.1 GCA_024206195.1 bacterium
TAACACCAGTCCAGCCTTGAGTACATGTGCAAACCTGTTGATTATTACAAATACTTCAAGTGCCTCCATTTTTACAAGGGGATGGATCGCAGTTCGGTATTGGGATTTCAGTCTCACATGTATCACCAGTCCAGTCAGATGTACATGAACAAACTACCTTATTATTTGAGATATTGCAAGTCCCTCCATTTTTACAAGGGGAAGGGTCACATGTAGTAATTGGTTCTACAAATTCTTTTAAAAATAATTACCTTGACAGAATTCTCCTTTCCAGAGGGCAGTACAAGAACAAGCTACTTGTCCATTAGTTATACTGCAAGTTCCGCTATTTTTACATGGTTTTGAGTCACATGTTAATTTGAAACAAACTTTAATATTTGAATCTGCTAAAGTTTGCGTGGAACAAGAGTTTAAAGCAACACAAGAAGAGGTTTCCTCATTGAAATAATCCAGGTTAGAATTATTTTCCTCACACTTTATACATTTTCCTCCAACAGAAATTAAATAATGAGTCTCGCACTTTTCCACACAAGTGTTATCTTTATTGATTCCAAAAGTAGGATTAATGCTCTTTTGTAAGTAAGACATATCTTTAGGACATGGACATCCATTTGTTGTAGAAGTGCAGTGAACACATACTTTGCTGGGATTTGGTTGGTAATCTGTAGGACAGGAAGTGACGCAATTGGAATTGTAAGTATAAGGGCAATGAACACATACTTTGCTGGGATTTGGTTCGTAATCTGCAGGACAGGAAGTGACGCAATTGGAATTGTAAGTATAAGGACAGTGAATACAAATTGAGTTGGCATCAGGTTGGTAATCTGTAGGGCAAGAACTAACGCAGTTATCATTCATCATCTTTTTATTCGTAGGTTCGCAATAAAAGCAGTGATTAAAGTCTATTATTATTTTTCCAGTATGAGTAAGTAATTTATATGCAGTTATATTAGAGCACTGAATACAGGCATTATTACTATCGCTCTTAGCA
>JAAGZO010001148.1 GCA_024206195.1 bacterium
GGGTGTAAAGCTGGTTGTGATAGTAAGTCAGTACCAAGTACCAAGTCATAGGGAGTCTTTTGAATTATGTATATTCATTTCCAAATAATGTTTGCAGGAAAAATCAAATCAACATAAATAACTCCAAGTAAAGGAAAGATTCCGGACATTGATTGTGCATTGGGTACAGGACTAGGATACATAGGAGGATTTCCAATAAGAGGAAGAACTGCTTGAGAAATCAAGGTCAAAGCAGATCCTGTATCTATCAACGCTACTAGGACCTTATCCATAATTGTTAGCTTGGTATAAGCTTGACCTTCTAAAGCACAGACGGGCGGGCTATCGGGAGGTTGAGTGGCAACTATAATTGACCCAATAACAGCAAGAAGAGCAGCATGAATTGAGAAATGAGAAACAATAACTGCTATTCTCAACAAGAAGAAGTACGTACCACCTAAAATTGCTATGGGTACTATGTCTAGAAACTGGCAAAATTTAGATGGTAATTTCTCCACAGTACAGTCAGATTCAGGTTGACATTTCGGTGGATCAATTTCAATCCTAACCTTAGGTTTAGATGAAGGTTTGTCGACAAAATCGATAGATCCGGTAACAGATGGTCGTTTCCAAGGTCTTCAAAGTAAGACCCAAATAAATAATACAACTACTAACACTATAATGACAAAAAGAAAGACTGTCAATGAAGAAAATAA
>JAAGZO010000116.1 GCA_024206195.1 bacterium
AGTTCAACTCCGGATACCCATAGCTGAGCCAGCTTGTTATATCGCCTGTTGTTAATTATAATTTTAACAAATTCACTCCCTTCTTCTCCTTCAACCAATAGCTCAGTATTTGCCTTATTCTTCTTTACATTGCCTTTATATAAACCTTCAATTTCTGTCTCCTCATTGCAATACCTCGATAATTTCTCGGCCAGTTCATCGATGTTTGACACGATTAATGCCAAACGTTCCTTCATGGCTTCGCGTCCTGTCTGTAATGTATAAGCTATATCTAAAAGGCATGGGACATAGGGCATAGAGCTAAGGGTTGAGGGTTGAGTTGATAATGAAAAATCAGTTTTTTTTAAAAAGACGAGCATCTCCTCAGCATAAACTTTCAATCTCTCTTCAGTTTTAGCTGATAGAACTATAATCTGTGGCCCTTGGCTTTTGATTGTAAATTGAGGAACCGGCTCCTCATACTCTTCAACTACAATATGTGCATTTGCTCCTCCTGCGCCAAATGAACTTAGTCCTGCTCGCCTGGGGCATGTTGTCTCTATTCCATTCTCATTAATAACCGCCTGGTTCCAGTCTGTTAGCTCTTGCTGCACATAA
>JAAGZO010001149.1 GCA_024206195.1 bacterium
ATATATTATATATTAAAAGAAATTATTAAATTTTTAGTTTATTTTAAGTTGATTTAAAATGATTATTACTTAGAGATAAAAACGCATTTTATTCTTTCAACTTTATGCTCCTAAAAAATTATTTAAAATTTACCATAATTTGCATTAACCTGCATGTTTACTCCGGGAGTGTTATTTACCATTTGGTACTGATTTCCTTGGTTCATGTCGACTTGCACATTAGCTTGAGGCATCTGCAAATTGACCTGAGGGTTTACTTGTCCACCCACTTGATATGATTGGCTTAATTGATTGTTCATTTGCATATTCACCTGAGGATTCATCTGCATCTGAGAGTTATTTCCTTGCATTTGGTATTGAGAGTTGGCCTGCACTTGAGGATTCATCTGCATTTGAGCGTTCATTTGTGGATTCATCTGCATTTGAGCGTTCATTTGTGGATTCATCTGCATTTGAGCGTTCATTTGTGGATTCTGCATTGGAGGATTTACTTGAACTTGCTGTGGTGTAAACATTTGTTGAGGTTGCCCTGGTTGCCCCGGTTGCCCTGGTTGCCCTGGCTGCCCTTGTTGGCCTGGTTGTTGAGCGCCGAAGTTAGCAGCTTGATAGCTAAGTTGATTTCCTAATTGGAATCCACTCGGCATGACAGGAGCTTGGTTCATATTAAAGTTTCTTTCAACATCTTCTTGTTGCATTTCACCACCTATTTGTTGAGGTGCAGCTGGTCCAGAAATTCTTTGATTTTCTGGAGTGTCCTCATTAGAAGGAGGAGCAATGTATTTAGAAGGGTCATTAAACTGATATTGTTGACCTTTAAGCATGATTACTGGAGCTTGTTGTTGATACTCAGGTACAAAGTTCAAATCTTGTCTTGAAGATAGTAATTTCCTCACTTTAAAATTTTGGAAGCCGCAAACACTATTGAAGCAAATTTTGTAGAATTCAGCAACGCATAAGATAATTGCAAGCGAATAGACACCAGCTGAAGCGATACAGGGAATTTCTTGTTGAAGCTGCACTAGGGTCTTATCTTGGTATCCTGGAATCGCCGAATCTTCAGATAAGTGGAAGCACTGATCCACATACTGAAGACGGTAAACCATACTGTCTTTCATATATTGCCAATCATCTAGTGTACCATCCATTGTCAATTCAACTGATTTCTCAAGTTCAAGCTTTAGTAAAGCCTTATCTGATGGATTATTGTCTCCTGAAAGGTCTAGATTGAATGGGCCAGATATATCTCTCCAGGATATATAAGGGAAAGTTCTTCTCTCAACATAAGTTGTAACTTTTCTTCTGTGTCTTCTTGTTCCTCTTCTAGTGTGAGTATAGTAAATCTCATAATGATAGCACTCACCAGTTGCACTTATGATTCCTGGCTGATAAAACAAATTCTCCATATAAGCTAAGACATTTGCTCCGCCTTTAATATTTTTAAGGTACTTCATAGTGTCTCCGCAACATGCTATAATAACATGGGTAATCCAGAAAATTACATAAGCTG
>JAAGZO010001150.1 GCA_024206195.1 bacterium
CTGATGACAACTGCATGGTAGATACCGTGATAGTATACACTAGGATTGAATGAGGTTCGAGTCTGAAGAAGATTTAAGGAGGGAGCGTAAGGCTATAGAGACTTTCGTTAAGGTCTTCAAGGGTTCATACAAGAAGCTTGGACCCGATGACATTGACTACAGAGTATTTGACAAAGACAATAAGCTCATATCATATGTTGAGGTGAAGGGTCGCTTGAGGACAATCTCTCAGGCTTACCCGTTGCCTGTAGCATTGCAAAAAATTGTTAAACTTTCAGCCAAGAGATTAAACCCTGTGATGATATGGGCGTGTGAGGATGGGATAATCTATGGAAAGATTCACGAGCTACACGGAACGGTACGTTGGGGTGGTAGACCAAAGAGAGAGGGTAGCTACAATGACAATGAGCTGATGGCACACTACGAGACACAGAAGAAACTAAAGTACATCAAGTACGCTTAGGCTTCTTTCTGTTACGCATCTTAGACTTCTTCTTCTTCACCTTCTCAGGAAGGTTCTTCTGATTGGGATACCTCTCCCACTCCTGTGCTAAGTCAGGGAGGTATGCGTGCATATATCTACGCTGTGCTTTACTTCTAAATGGCATGACTAATTCTTTCTTCTTCCTTTTCGTTTCTTGTTATTACTACCTTTTCTTTTCCTTCTACCACTTGACTCCTCTTCTTCCCCCTCTTTCTTAGGGTCTATAGTAATAGTTATCTTCTTCTTTGTCCAATCCTTTCCTGAGCCGGGACGATAGCTGTATGATATACCTAGAAGCTCATACATATTCTTCTCCATCTGCTTCGCCTTATACTCCTCAAGGGTTCCCTTAAACTTTCTCTCACCATCATCATTGAGCTCCTCGTATCCCTCACGATACATCTCATCACCTCCATACATAGACTGTATCCTATCCACTAAAGCCAATGGCTTCTCAACAGGAATACCCATAGAAAAAGATATTAAAGGATTGATAGAGGCTTCCCACCAAGACTTGTTGTTCCATTCTTTATCTCTTTTAACGTCTTGAATAATTTCATTTAAAGGGTTTATATCCCTACCAATACTAGAAAAATCTACATTAGGGTCATCCCACCACGCATAATCCATAACCCCCTTGGTCGTTGGACCTATTAATGGTAGGTTATAAAGAATATTAAGACCACTTAGTGCTTCTTGATACTGCTTTATTACAGCGTTCTTATCCAACTGAAACTGATACCTTTCAATAAGCTTCATGTCCTCATCAGAAACCTCCTTACCTCTCTTCAAAGCATTCTGTGCTTTCTTTATACGCTCCATCTCCTCCTCTGTTATCTCATCGTCATCATCTCCAAACAACCAATCAAATGGATTGTACTTGAACGCATTAGCTATTGCTGTGAATAAGAAGTTAGCTCCTGCTAGGTTTAAGAATAGCTCCCTATAATCCTTATTGGTTGGAGCAGATTTATAAGCATCCTTAAACTCCTTCTTCCCTACTAGCTTTAATGAGTTAGCTCCGTCCCTTCTTATGTTTGTTACCGCCTGCATAATCTTATTAAGCTGCAGGTAGAACGTGCTTCCAAATATTGTAAATGACCTTATAATTATATTATTACTTGTCTGTAATCCTATCTTCTCTGTGGGTCTACGTGTCTGCTGAGTCTCGTTGTATGCGTTAAACTTCTCAATAGCCTCCTGCTCACTCATACCATTCCTCTTGTTAGCACGTTGGGCTGACATATAACCCATTACACCCATAACATCTCCAACAAGTGTAGGGCTGTTAGCTATTACCTTTGCCTTACGAAGAGCCCTTCCGAGCTTTGTCTTCCTAGTCCTTTGAGCCGAGCCTATACCCGCCTCTAATCCTAATAGGTCAGCCGTCTTAAAGCTCTCACGAATCCTGTTTCTAAATGAGGCAGACTTCATTGCCTCCCTGTAGGTAGACCTAAATGTTAAAAGAGTATATGCTGTATCTAAACCAAACCCAATAATATCTAATGCTGTATCCACACCCGGTATCCTATTCTTTTGTCTTAATTTATAGTCAGCGAATGCATTTACAAATGATGATGCCTGCTTGGGTAGCTGTATGAACTTTAGTGCTAGCGTCACACCAACAAATTTTCTTTGAAGAGCAGCTATTCTTGGGTTCTTTAGCTCATAATACTGCTTTATTGCATCAGGATTAATTGCATACATGATACCGTTAGTCAGGGTACTCTTGAGATTTGTTGCCTTTAATAATGTAGTCACACTAGGAGTACTATTTATTATAACATTAATCTCCTTTGTTCCTTGAGCATAAGCCTTAAACCTTTCCGTTGACCTGAGGTGCTGCTCAAGGACACTACTAAAATCTAGCTCTCCCATCTCTGACTTTATCTGTATAGCGTCCTCACTACTACGTTCCTTTAATGCTGAAGCAAACTGTGCTGAAAAAACACCAAACACATTTCCACTATTCATGTTAGGCTCTAAGCTCTCTAGCTCCTCTTTCGCTGCCGCACTCTTTATCTGTGTCTTGGTGGGGAAGTAGTTCTCAATGTATGGAAGTGACACATCATTAACACTCTCATATACCTGATTGACTCCCTCATAATGCTCCGCAAGAAAGTCCACAACCCTGTCGGTAGCCTGAACAAGCTGCCCTCCCAAAAAATCCTCTATCTGCTGCATCTTTGCAGGTGTAAACCCTTGCTTCTCAAGACGCTTTCTTTGTTCAGCGTTCTTGCTTAGGGCATATATCCTCATTGCCTCACCCTTTGTGAGACTAATATTTTGACTGACTCCGTCAAGGTCTAGCTTGATTCCTGATATTGTCTTAATCTGATTTTTTACTAGGCTATCATTTATAACTCTGCTCAGCCCATCATATCCTCCCTTTATACCTATCGCCTCAAGCTCTGATGACAGTAGGTCTATAGAGTTAAAGTATCCCTGAAGGTATGACTCCTCCATGTTGTTAAGACTGTCGTATATATTCTTCTTAAAGAAGTCTCCCTTCCTATCAAGACCATTTGTTATTGTACCAAGGTGCTTGAGGTAGTTAGCAAAGAATTTCAGGTTAGGTTTTAAAGCGAGCTTATAATAATCTCTCATATTCTTTACAAGCTCCTTCCCTTTAAAAATCTCTCTCTTTATCTGCTGTCTTTTGTTTGTTACTTCTCCGGGACTTAGCGGCTTACCATTCTTATCAAACAAGAACTCGTATCCATCCTTGATACTCTCATATGCCTCCTCTCTTAGCCTGTCGTATATAGCCTTACGTGCCGCCCTTCTTGTACGAAGCGACTCCATGCCTGACTCAAGCTCACTCTTCATTAGGTTAAGTGCATCCTGAGTCTCTGACAGGTCCTTATTGTTAAGGCTTCCCAATATATCAAACGCCTGTGCCAAGGCTACAAGCTTCTGCTGTTCTGCCGTAACTTTAGCCCCATCATTTATCTTGTCTATAATCTCATTTATTTCAGTCTCTTTTTTTCTAAGCTGCTCCTCTATAGTCTCAAGCTTCTTTGTGTTATTCTTACTTAATGCATTTAGAATAACCGTAGCCTGCTTAAAGAACCTTGCTGCCTCAGGAGATGTCCTCGCTCTTTTATTTTTTACCTTTGACTTCTGCTTAGCAAGCTTAAGCATTTCATTAATCAGAGACTTTCTCTTTCGAGATATCTGCCTGTCTACAACCTGCATTACCTCAGCAACGCTAGACTCATATGTCTCCTTGGTTGCCTTCTCAATTGTTCTGATTAGCTTATTAGCCTCAGCGGTTGTTACTCCAATTGGAAGAAGCTCCTCTCTAATTAGATTCTTTATTCTTTTCTTTGCAGCCTGTAGGTCTTTTACCCCCTCACGCACACCCTTAAGTGCCTGCTTGATGGCACTGATTCTTTTCTGTACCTCCTTGTTAGAACGAGTCTTCATCGTTCTGTCCAAGGACTCAATCAGTTTAAGCTGAGTGAGATTATCCTGTGATTGGAATGCAGGCTCAGCCTCAAGAAGCTCTATCGCCTTAGCTCTAATTTCAGCTCTTGACTTCTGCTGCTTCTCAACAACCTCGTTCTGTATGTTAGGATACCGCTCTAGTATCTCCTCGTTAGTTAGTATGGCTAACGCAGGGTTAGCCTCTTTAAGCATCTCAATCTTCTTGTTGTTCTGCTCCTCAGTGTACTCCTTTATTGTGCCCTCATAGCCATCCTTCTTAGCTTCCTTGTACTGCTCCTTAATGCTACGCTTAACAAGCTTAGGTGCAGCAAACTCCTTGAGCTTCTGCATCACTGAGCGGAACATTGTCTCACCCTCTCTGACACCACCATCAATATTGGCAAAGTCATTAGGCAGCTTCATGTCAGCGTCAATCTTTACAACCAATGCGTCATTGATAGCCCGTGCCTTGTATCCC
>JAAGZO010001151.1 GCA_024206195.1 bacterium
ATTTTAAAAGCTTTGTCTGAAGGAGTTGAAGTTTCAATAATGATGTCTGGATCCGAAGGTCCAGAAAATAACGGAGTTGCAATTCCTTTTGGAACTTTAGCAGACAGAGTTTGTCGTGTAATAGGAGGTCTTGTAAGAGAAGTTCTGTAAAATATTCTAGGAGTTCCAGTGTTTAGTCTTTGTTCTGAAACAGTTGCAGCTCTGGCAGCTTCTCGAAGCTTAAAAGCTTGCAACATTTCTTCAAAATTTTCTTGTTGATGAGATCTTTTCTTTTCAAATTCAATTTGCTGCTTTTCTCTATGTTGGAAATCAGCAGGTGCTTGTCGAGTTCTTTTCCGTACTGTTTCTTGAGTTGGTTCTTTAGCAGGTACTGATTTCTTAGTTTCCATATCAGATTTCTTATCTGAAGGGGCGATTTCTTTATCTAAAGATGTCAAATCAAAGCCTCCTTCTTTGGTAAGTTTCGCAAATCTTGAAATAGATTGACCAGGGACAGACAATTCTATCCCTGAAAGGTTAGCTTTGCTCCTGGATCTTCCAATTAAGGTAGACTCAGAAAAGGATTTTGACTCTAAAGATACTTTAGGAACTAGAATTCTCGAACGAGCTTCGATAGTATCTAGTTTGGCAGTTTGATCAGTATCCATTTGTTCGGGTTGAAATATTTGAGCTTCGGCTTCAGAAATGATTTTCTTCGAATCTCCCATCAATAATGCAGTAAGCATGTATTGAGTCAGGCTTAATCTATAGTAAGCCCAATCGGAGATAAGCAAATTCTTGTATTCTTCTTGTTCAACTACTTGTACACTTTTTATTATAACAGCTTGACTGATATGATCATAAAGATCAACAATTTCAGGCCAAGCAACCTTGAAAATATCAATCAAAGTTCGAGCATGACTGAAACTGATCTTGGGATGAGTTTCAACATATTCATTACAAGCAGAAACAAATTTTCTTCGAGCTGGTTCTGTATGTTCTTTAATATCATTCATATCTTCTTTAGTGATCTTTAATGGACTTTCAAGAGAAATGTCAGGACAACTGAAGATTGGCCGTTTAGTAGTTTCAAGGACATCTTTTTGAAATTCTCGAAGCCAATCAGGATTATTTTTAATAGTGGTACTCGGAGGTATTGCTTGATGAATCAAGGCTAATCCCCGAGCAACAAAAAGAATAATAGCTGCTTTTTGAGAACTCATTCTGA
>JAAGZO010000117.1 GCA_024206195.1 bacterium
CATTCTCGCCAACAGGCGTAGGTTTGTGTCTACAGAAAGCCTTCGTTAATGGGGAAGAGGCAACTTTTGTCTCTGATATGGAGATAGACCTTTGGGCTTGCAGCTCGGTGCATGAAATAGGAGATGTTGTGGAGGTGCTGCTAATTCATCAAAAGGACTGTAGGCCAGTAGTCCTCAATCCATATTGTTTGGTTGAACAAAACTCATGCAAAGTACTTTCTTTCAAAGGTGATTCAAGTGGGACACTGTATTGGACTGCAGTACAGGAGGAGGGGGAGTATCTGTATATTGTACAGCAATACTATTGGAACAAATGGAATACAATAGCAGAAGTGAAAGCTAAGGGAGCGGGTCAAAAAGAATATGTCCACAAAGCAGAACTGATTTCTGGTGTAAATAAATACCGCATCAAGCAAGTCAATGAGTATGGACTACCTTTTTATTCAGATACAGTTCAAACCATATCTACATGTAAGCCCATCAAACTTGAAAGTAAAAAGAAGGTCCGAAATCAAATAGTCTTCTCAGACACGACAAAGTTTTCGCTTTATGATGCTTACGGCAACGAGCTGTTGGTAGGAAAAGCCAAAACAGTAGATTGTTCTCAGTATAGCAAGGGTGATTATTATATAAGCTTTGGGAATACTGATCCTGTGAAGGTTAGGATTAAAAGGAGGTGAAGTTAGATTTTGATTCTATGAAGGAGACTGTGGCTTTGAGGTGTAAGATTTTCGTTTTCGGATACCGCCAATTATGAGCTTTATGACGCTTATGGGAA
>JAAGZO010000118.1 GCA_024206195.1 bacterium
TGTACGGAGTGATGCCTACGAAGGATCGAACATCGATGAACAACAATGGTGGTTAAGCCTTCGTCCACTCAGGTCTGTTTGAATCTTTCATAAAATACATATCTCAAATTTGAGGTCAATTTTTTTCTGGGCCGATAGAGAGAGAGTTGGAATAGGAATAGGATTTGCATTTCATAACTGAACCAAATTGTTTTAGGAATAGGATTGCAGTGAGAGAAATAGAAGGAATTTGAGAATTGAAGCTTTTTGTATCCGAACCAAATTGTTTAAGATCAGAATAGGATTGCTATTTAATTATTTTAAATTGATAATTGTAAGCCCCAGATGAGAATAAGCAACCATAAGTGCACTATAAAGATACATTGGAAAAAATTTGTGAATGTCTCGGACCGACATCAAAACAAGCAAACAGAACTAGAACAATATAAGTTGCATAACATTAAGAACGCACTATTAACGGATCTTTTTACGATCAAAATTCGATACCGGTAGTTGACGCCTTCGACAAAATTCTCGATTAGGAACCCGAGAATAATGCCGTAGTCAACAAATTTTCCCGCTGACCTTGATAGGAATAGAATCTTATCTTCCCTGAGGATTCTATTTCAGCTTTTCTTGCAGAAGTTGTATTAGTAGAAATTCTCATGGATGTTCAACAATTGCAGGATTTTCTTCAAGGTTTTCAGGATGAGCTTTCTGACCTTACAAATAATCGAAACATTATAGAACTTGCTAACGATTTGCATGCTCAGACTGTTGAACAACAGGTTGCTAGTTGTGAGGTGGAATATCAGAATAACCTCCCTGTAGTATTGCCAACAGTAGCTCCGATTTCGCTTTTGAAGATTTTCACTGCTGATGACATTAGTGAGACTTGGCAGGATTGGTTAGATAATTTTGCTTTGGCTGCTAGAGCTTGTAACTGGGATGAACAAAAGAAGCTCCGTGTTTTGCCTGCTTATCTAGATGGCACTGCTCATGAGGTTTACAGTACACTTGATCAGGCCATTCAGAATAATTGGAATAATCTAACAGCCGCGCTCGCTCAGCAACTTCAGCAACCCGATTCCGCTCAGTCTGCCATCAATGTTTTGTTGACGATGCGCCAATACTTAGATGAGCCTGTTTCTAAGTTTGCCGCTAAGATTATGAAGCTAGTGAGGAAAGCTTATCTCGCGCCTGCTTTTACCGATGCTCAGTGAACCGAAATTGCAAAAAATCACTTTCTAAAA
>JAAGZO010001152.1 GCA_024206195.1 bacterium
GGTGAGCAGTCCTAATATATGGGATCCAACAAAGGAAATCCCTTAATTCTTCAGACATAGTCAGGAAGTCACAATGTCCAGGCTTAAGATCTAAACCTTGACAGATTTGATGATCAAAAGTCCAGAATTCTTGATCCTGACCAAGATAGATAATACCAGTAGTACCGGATGGCACATCAGTATCGGCAGGAAAGGTCTGATACCCTGAGGGTCCAGCACCTTTTTCTTTAATTTCTGTCACCATTCAATCTAAGGCTTCTTCAGTTTTAACGTATTCAACAATAGTGTTATCGGGATTAAAGAAATTGCACCCCGACTGCATGGTTAATAAATGCAAAACTGCCATATTCTTCGGATCTTCTTTTCCTGTTAAAGATTCCAAAAGAGTTTGACAATGTTCAATTCGAGTAGCATCTTTATCAAGGGCCATGGACGGACACGAAGCATTCCATCCAGGCATAGTGGAAATAGCTTTAGTATAGCATTCTGGAGCTACATATGGGCTGTTCGGATTTTCTTGTGTGAATTTTGCCAATTCTGCTTGTCTTGAAATCCATGAAGTGTCCACTGCCGGATGAAAATTCGGAA
>JAAGZO010001153.1 GCA_024206195.1 bacterium
AAAGAGTTTATGGATCCGGTGATATTGTCTTCTCCGGCAACAGAAATAACCTCTCCGGTACCTGCTACAGCGGGATATGAGGTTGATTTAACAGCGGCAGCTTCAGTTGGAAAAAATAGGTATGTTCCACTTGAAGAAGTTCCTTCCAAGGTAGGGTATGGCTGGACAAGTGACAGTTCTACTGCTTCAACAGGAACAGCAGCATATCAACCATTATTCCTATACGGTTTATCTTCCAATAAAGCTCTTACCTCTTCAAATTGAATTCTTATTAGAGGAGATTTCGGTTTGAGTAAAGGGCCAAATACTAATTCCGCTGATATCAAGGATGCACTACCTACTCCTGTAATCAAGCATGCTGGAGCATTATCCCAGAATACTTTAAATGGTTTATGGGGTATGTCAACCGGAAAATTGGAAATATATTTCAGTAAGTCTTGGTTTACAGCAGGAAGTCTAGATAAAAACTCTTGCACTGTCTCATGGCAAACTTCAAGACCCTCAGAACTACCAATCTCAAATGGTGGGCCCCTTACTTCAGTAGCGAGTACTTCAGCCTCACCTGGATTTTTTAAGTCGTACTTCCATTTCAGCGATAGCAATGGTACTACATTTTCAGCCTTTCCAACTGATCCAAGTAACTCCTCCTATGTTAACTCAGCTTCGCAAGAATTAAGGAATTATTTTATAAGGAAAACAACTATTGATAGTAACTTAACAGAACTCCCTATTTCAAGTACTAAACCTGCTACAGTCAAGATAGTCTCAGTTTTACAAAATATAGG
>JAAGZO010001154.1 GCA_024206195.1 bacterium
AAACGTTCCTATGCCGCCCTTTATTCTACTTGTATTAACCTCTTCGTGTATTGTGTCGCCCTCTATGACATAGTAAGATGTCTCTTTAATGTAAACCGTAACAGTCCATGTACTGTCCTGCTTATCAAAATGCAAGTTTTCCCACTCAATTTTAACAATCTTTGTGGCTTCGACATTCTCTATCTCGTATTCTATTGATTGACTAAAAGAGCTGAATGCGAAACATAATCCGATAAGTAATAATCCTAACTTTTTCATAATTTATTTTTGTTAATGTATTAATTTGCTGTTCTGCCAAATTCAATAAAGTAATCACCCCTACGCTGTAGTATCATTGTGTCGTCTGTAGTGTAGGCAAAGTTGCCGCTAAGTTTTATGTTTTTGCCGTCTACTATTCCGTTAGCAGCAGCGTTGCCAGTGAACTCAATATATATCAATGTCCATTCAGGAATATTGCTGGCGGTGTTTATACTGTCAATGTCGGCTGTTCCAGATACGACAAAGTTATTGTAATATCCAAGCGTGATCGTTGCAGCACTTGCCACTGTATCGCTACTATTAGAACATTGCCCGTTGTTGAAGCTTAAAAACTTGTTGTCAAATTCTCCATATATCAAAGGCGTTGCACTATTTGAGTTCTCTATGTAGAGTTTATTGTTTCCTACTTCGTTATAACCTGATTGATAACCAATGAATATATTGCCAAGTTCTGGTCCAGAATATCCTGACTGGTACCCGATACATACGTTCTGGTCGCCATCATCGTTGGTTGGTGCAAAAACTGCCTCTGAACCTATATATACATTCTTTTCTCCGAAGTCTACCTGCTCTCCACACTGGTAACCTATGGTTACGTTATCATTTAGTTCCCCTTTTCTATAACTATCATGTCCTATACAAACATTGTTTGATATTGCCGTAGCAGTCGCTCCACCAATGGCATATCCTATAAGTGTATTATGATTACCAGTAGTAATATTAGCTCCAGACAACGAACCCAAACATATATTATATATACCAGATGTGTTTGCCTTTCCTGCATTAGACCCGACAAATGTGTTATTGTTAGCACTGCCATCGTCTACAAGTCCTGCGTTTTTACCAAGCCTTAAAGTAGTAATATCACCACCATCCATCTGGTAAAAGTATCTCGGAGTTATTACCGTTGAATCTGTGCCGTCATGTATCTCTATTGAATCCTGTATGTATACCTTACTCTCAAACGTTGCTGTATCATTAAATAAAACACCGTCATTAAACGTAGTGAGCGAATCAAAAACAGCTAATCCATTAACATCTAAAGCTCCGTCAATCTCTGCCTCTCCACTTCTTATGAATACTATTGTGTCTGTTCCGTCTATAAAGTTAATGGTGTCACCATGTATTGATAGCGGACTGCATCCCTTTAGATACGGTGTTTGTAGGCTGTCGAAACAATAATCTGGTATCGTTGATGGAACCAGGAATGTGTCGTTAGCACATATTTGAATCGTGTCTGTGCCATCTGTAATGTTGAAGCACTTTCTCTGAGCCGATAAAGTTGAATCATTTATCTCTTTTACGAGCCTGAATTTGTCAAGATCAATCGTTCCCCCGTCTTGAGAATATGCGAATATACTTGAGAGTATTATTCCGAGTAGTAATGTTAATTTTTTCATTATGTTTTTTTTATATAATTAGTCTTTTTCTGTTGAGTTTACGGATGTAAGTACCATATTACAAAGTTACCGCTTATTAAGTCAAAATCATCATTGTCTGTCAGGTTCACGATCTCTACCCATACAGCCTCTCCTGCGCTTGCTATTAAATAACCACCGCAAGGTATGCCATCGTACTGTCCTGCAATACCAGAACCGCCAACCATAGTAGCTACAACGCCTCCGTCAGTATTAACGCGAACAGCACAATTATTATTACTTCCTACAGCAACACCTTGATTATACATGAAGAGATAGTGTCCTGCTACTTGAACATATAGAGTGTCGTTGCTTCTTACGAAAAAATCAGCATCAACATCAATCTCCTGCCATATATCACTGCCAGTATTTGTGGCCTGAACCCAGTTGTTTTGCGTTAATGCAACGGTAAATGTGCTATCTTCGTATTTTAAAGCCGCATGAGGTGGGTCAATTAAGTATCTAACAAGATCATTGTATGTTCCATCGCCTATCTTTTTTCCTGCCTTTATTCTTACGTCAGCATTTAATATGAGAGAATCATTATCACACTGACCATAAATAAGAGAACTATCAAGCTCATTTGCAGCACTTGAAAACTCCTCGCTGTCTATCAATAACAAGTTGTCGGCTGTTGTTTGACTCTTTCCAGCACCGTTTCCGATATAGATATTATTATCAGCAGTTGTGCTTGATCTACCTGCTTCATATCCTAACATAGTGTTATTATCTCCCTCAACATCTTCTCCAGCACTCCTGCCGTAAAACGAATTATAAGAGCCTGTCGTTCCTGTAGAGCCTGAATTTCTGCCTACAAATGTGTTTTCTTCTCCGTTTGTATTACTCGCTCCTGAAAGCCATCCAATAAATACATTGCTGCTGTCTGTGTTTTCATCACCTGCGTCTCTGCCGATAAACACGTTACCTTGTCCTACTACATTCAACTCACCTGCATCGACACCGATATAAACGTTATTATCACCTGTCGAAATACCAGCACCCGCATCTTCTCCTATTATTACAGAGTTCCAACCATTAATACACCAAGCACGACCAGCTATAAACACCCACATACTATCATTGTCGCCTATGTGAGTTTCACCCTCTGCATCAAAAGGAACGTCTGGAGTTACTGTATTTACTCCGACTGAATCACCTGTTGTAGTTGTATAGACGTAGTTTCCTGTGTTTAACCAAGCTCCAGCAGACATAGCAACATTACTTAAAAGAAGTGTATCACCTCCAATTATGAAGATTGTGTCACCCTTAAATATTGTATTGTCTTGAGCAAATCTAATAGTATCTACTACTAATGAGTCGAGAACCGTCTTGCCTATAACTTCCAAAGGAAATGAAGGTGAAGCCGTACCGATTCCAACACTTACACCTGTTACATATACATCGGTTCCTGATTTGTTCCAAACATTAACCACGTTCAAATAAGTCTGTAGATCCACTGCGTATGTTTTCTTCGTTACAGCAGACTTTACACATACAAATATAGTTGAGTCCGTTATCGTTGATTCTGTTGGTAGGTCGCTTATTTTTACCTGCGATTGTGCCAAAAACGGCAATGCAAAAGCAATTAATATTAATAGTCGTTTCATTATATGTCTATTTTTAATCGTATTATTCTCTTTTTAATCTTTTCTTTGAAATATCGAACCCACTTGCCTCGCCTTTTCCCCTCTAAATCTAATATTGACAAGTCCTGTATCTCAACTATATAATACTTCTTTCTGCCCTCGATGATTACGAACACTTCTGTCTCGTAACCTATCTGCCAAAGTGTCTCAACTGTCTTCTCTGCTTTTCTTTTCGATTTGAACTTAAGACAGTCAACAGATAAATCTGAACTTTGTGCATGAACATTAAATGCAAACAATGACAATATTATAAGTATTGATAGCTTCATTTATCGTGGCTTTATATAACCAAATTTACTGATTGTAGACTGAAAATTCCCGCCAGTTAAGTTGTTCTTTGTGAACAATACCCTTACAACTTGTGCTTTGTTATATGATGTTGTATAACAGATCGTGGTGTCTTGACTTAGCGTTAATGGAAATTCATCTGTGTCGATGTTTGTCCACATTACATTGCCGTTTGCATCCTTATTTCCTGCATATATAACTACCTCTCCGTCTTTTGTTCCAGCAAGACTTGATGCCTTTATTGTTATTGACCATGAGTAAGCCTGATCCTCAAGGAAGCGATCGTGCGTGTTTGTTCCTGTTACGTTTGCGATATTAACAGAATCGGTATATGTCTGAGCCATTAATGCCATACCTGTTAATAAAATAATTGCTGATAATAATACTTTTTTCATGTTTTCTTATTTAGTTACTAATATAAATTCACCGCCTTCGGTGGTTATCAATGTTTCGTTTTCGTATTTTGCCAGATATTCAACCTCAACAAGCCCGTGAGATGGCTCAATAAAATTCCTTTTAATGAACTTCTTTTCCTCTTCGCTTCCCTTGTTCTGCGGAATGACCTCAAGATCCGCTCCCGCAGTAACATTATAATTAAAGTCCAGATCATTGTCGCTTATTAAATCAACGATATTCTCTACGTTTCCGTAAGCTTGTATTGCCAAATCAAATAAATTCTGTCCTACTTTTGCTATCATATACAAATATAGTTATTTTTAATCATTCAGTTGCTATATAAACGCCATTTTCGTTAACAAGAAAGTCTTTTAATTTGTATTTGTCCATTTCAAGTGAGCGTTTTATCTTTTTTCTCATACTAATCTCGTCAATACTGGAGTTTAATATCTTCTTATTTATCCCTGCTCCAAGCGTAGGATATTGAAAATAATCACCTGGATTTGCTCTCAGGTTATGCTCTGTATGTTGGTTTTTGCTGTCCTCAACAACAAAATCCCCGTTCGCTATCTGAAGCGTGTCTGTATAAATTATGTCATTCATCATTAAAATCTTGTATTTCGTCAAAACAATACCTGCAAAATGTCATTATATTTCCTTTTCTTTTTCCGCCTACAAACATATTTATCCTATA
>JAAGZO010001155.1 GCA_024206195.1 bacterium
ATAAACTCAGAAAGCACCAGAGAACCACTCTATGAGAAAGCAAAGGGGCAAGATCACAAAAAGGAAATCCACTTCAATACCTCTAGTATTTGAATAGGCGCCTAAACTGCACATCTAACTAGTACACACAAAAGATACTAGCTATTCAAAAGAGCGCCTTATGAAACACCCAGATTAAGTGGCACAATACCGCATTGATCATCAATTCATAAACTGCGCTCAAGATATCGATGCACAATTGGAATTGATAACCAATGATCTAACGAAAAAATACAAATGTTATTTTAGAGGATTCGATTTAATTCCAAGTATGCACTACGACATGCTTAAACAGACAACCGATAAGAGATATAAAATTGGAGAAAATCAACCAACGACAAACAACTTTATTCAATTTGCATATGAAGGAGTTATGTATTTCATTTGGATTGATCCATCTGATCCAACTGAAAATATGGCCAGGGCTCAGGCAGTGCTTAAAGATGACTTTATGACAGAGCATAACCTTACTGATCCTATGTATTCTTCTGTGTCTGATACATTTTCGCAGGTGCCGGGTGTAAAGGTAGGCGTGTTG
>JAAGZO010001156.1 GCA_024206195.1 bacterium
ACCTGCCTCATCAACAATGCCCGCCTCAAGGTGAGGCAGGTTTCGGCGCGGGAAAGACCATGCCCAAAACCACCATCGGGGCGCGCCTCTACCCATCCTGCGCTTGCTCTGTTCCCGCACATTGTTTCATGCCAAATTTGGGCTTACGGTGCGTTACGCTATGCCAATCTATGCTTCAACGCACCCTACCCGGCTACGCTTGCTTAGCTCTTAATGCTCAAGCTCATCATAATTGCGCCAATTTTTCTTCCAATGCATTCGTGCCACCATCAAAAGTATTATAGTAAACAACAAAGAGCAGCAACCTATCAGGAGAATTGGATCAGATGCCTTATCAACCAAAACTGGCTGCCAAGAAGGAATAACAAAGCTGCCTATTGCATCAACACTAACACCCAAAGTAATAGGAATGAACATCAAAATTAATAAAAGCATTAAGTAGTACCTGATAATTCGTCTGGACTTAGTGACAATTATATTTTTTTCACCATCCGATGGAATAAAAAGTCCCATTTCAGCAAGCAGCATTAAAGCGATTCCTTCCACAAGACCTAAAGCCCACATCATCAACGCAAAATTTATGAAGGGCACGCCCGGAGAGTCAAATAAATAAACACCTAAAGCAGCAATTAAATAACAATTGACTGCAACATTACCGACAGTAATCAAGGCTTCTTTTCTTTCTTCCTCCTCCATAACATCTTCATTTGTCGAAGCATTGTTTGAAATGGCGGGTTTTGGCAGAAAGTTTCGTATAGGTTCCAGAATACGCCATATAATACGGACAGGAATAGATATGCTCCATAATAAGCGATCTGTCAAAAAGAATAACAGTTTAACTAATAGAGCCAGAATAATGGAACCCTCAGCTTTTTCCATCCAAACATCTTCTAAAGTATCTTCGCCATCATCTTCTGCATCAGCATTATGGAAAAAGAAAGCTGCTATGCAAGCTGAGATAAAGAAAGCGAAACAGGCACTCTCTAAAGG
>JAAGZO010001157.1 GCA_024206195.1 bacterium
AAAAACACCTACTCTTGAACCATCCTACTCCATAAATATTAATGAATTTTTCCATGATTCAACTGTTTTATTAATAGTGAGTAAAACAGCATTAGGAGATTCTTTTGGCTCAACTTGGATTTGTGGGGTAAAGGTCAGGTTTCACCAAGTTCCACCAATATCTGCAACCGCAAGTTATCAAACTTTTGGAAACCGTATGCCCGGTTAATAATAACCCGAATAGCACGGTTAGTGCCTTCAACAAATCCTTGCGTTATCCCATCTTCGAAATAGTTGAGAAACTCTGCCCACCAATTAAACAGAGTTTTTACAAATTTGAGTAAATAACGGCTACCTGTACTTCTGGCCTTATGTATCCATGCTCGCAGGAAACGCTCGGCCCTATCTTTGCCTTGGATTTTATTGCAGATAGTTCGAAACTCCTCCCTCAATAGATAAATACTGCGCAAATCAGGATAAGCTGCAAGAATAAGGCGCAGTTTTTCTTCTTCCTTTTCTGTCAGTTCACTACGAGTCTTAAGCAAAATCCAGCGACTCCCCTTTAACAGATCAGCTAACTCCTCATCCGCATCTCTTTGCAGCTTACGACGCTGTAAGTCAAGCTGATGATTCAGTTGCTTCACTACATGAAAGCGATCTGCTACAATTTCAGCGTGAGATAACTTTCTGCGAACCGCATGACGATAAGGATTCCACATATCCATTGACACAACTTTAATGGCTTTTCTCTCTGCTTCCGTCAAACAATCTATCCATTCCTCAAAACAATCCTGGAGACGATTGGGCAGCACGGCTATTACACAATGACGTTCCAGGTCAGAAAGCACCAAAGCATACTGTCTATGACCCTTCTTTATAGATATTTCATCTACTCCTAACGCGCGCAACAAACCAGATTTCAAATGACGCCTTGATTCTTTAGCTTTCTTCTTGAAAATATCCAACACCGTCGACTCACTTAACCCTTCCTGAACAGCCACAAGCTTGCGCGGCATTTTCTTTACACGCTCAAAGATATACTCTTCAAAGGCTTGTGTTTGGCGTCTTTTGGGGTCTATCCACGACAACTGTTCGGTAAATGGTTTTGCACACACACTACAATCAAAACGACGTTGCATAAAATGGATGATGGTTCTCATCTCCAAAGTATCCAAATGGCGTACACTTCTATGTTTATAATCATATCCACTATCACTCGCCTTTTTGCAGTGAGGACATAACGCAACATCATGTTGATGTTCACAGTATATATGCAAATATTTAGTGTTGTCCTGTTCCTCTATGTAAAAATGTGTCACATTTAAGCCCGATAGTGCTAATATAGTTGACAAAGCATCTGGGGTTATGGGCTGAAAAAACTCAGGACTGATTCGTTTGGAAGCTCGGGCTGCATCTTTTGCAATTCTTGGTGCTTCTAACAGTTTCATTGAAAATCTCCATCTTTTTTCTTACTATATTTACAGAAGTTGGTCTCAAATTCAAGGATTTACCCCACAAATCCAAGTTGAGCCGTTATTTTTAACTCTCCCCTGAATCCGTATGTTATAGCTATTTCTATATTAGCGTTATATTCCCGTAAAGATAAAT
>JAAGZO010001158.1 GCA_024206195.1 bacterium
AGTAATACCATTCATCTTTCACCCAATATTTTTCATTAGGATAGAGAACAGCAATCATGAAGAATAACAGCCTGTTTTCATGACCTTTGTTGATGGATCAAAATTGATAGAAAGAGCACACCTAAAAATACTCAGGGAGATAAATCGCCAGGGTTCATTAACCGCTGCTGCAGGCAAACTCTGTCTCACTCAATCAGCGCTAAGCCATACCATCCGAAAATTAGAGGATGTCCTAGGCTGTGAGCTCTGGGAGAAGAGAGGGAGGAATATCCATCTGACGCCATCTGGTAACTACCTCTTGAAGGAAGCTGAACGCATCTTGCCTCAACTTGAAAGAGTAGATAGCAAACTAAAAGAGTTTGCCAATAACGAAGTAGGTAACCTGCATATCGGTATGGAATGTCACCCCTGTTATCAGTGGCTAACAACAGTCTCTGCTGCTTATCTGAATAGGTTCCAAGGCATAGACCTAGATGTTAAACAACGCTTCCAGTTTGGTGGCATAGCAGCACTACTCAACCACGATATTGATATTCTAGTAACACCTGACCCTATAGAGATGAGCGCGATAAACTTTGAACCCGTGTTCGAATATGAGCTGGTTGTTGTAGTCAGTGATGACAACCCACTCTCGCAGAGAGAATCTCTAAAGCCAAAGGACCTAAATAAAGAGACATTAATCACATACCCTGTGTCTATTGAACGGCTAGATCTGTTTCAAAAGTTTCTGTTACCTGATAACTGCCGCCCGATGAAACATAAAACTATCGAAGCCACGGAAATTATCTTTCAGATGGTGGCTGCTAATAGAGGCATTACAGCACTTCCTAAATGGTTAGCGGATGAGTACTCAGAAACATTACCGATAAAGACAATTCGTTTGGGTGAGAAGGGGATACACAAATTTATTCACTTAGGTATCAGAAGCAACGATACAGCAAATGAACACATCAGCACGTTTATTAAGATTGCTAAAGGCTGTAGCCTCGACAAGAAGACGCTCACAAAAGTTATATAAAAACTTAACTTAACTTAACAATGCTATATTAGCCGCTAC
>JAAGZO010001159.1 GCA_024206195.1 bacterium
ACAGTGAACTAGGAGGAGGACATTTTGGTATAGATCGAACCTATGACAAAATCATACTCAGATATTATTGGCCTAACTTACGACAATCAGTTATCGATTTTTGTAAACGCTGTTTAGGATGTCTGACTAAGAAAGCTCCAGTACAATCCTATAAATTACCTTTAAATCCTATTCCAGTTGTCCCCATTCCTTTCTACGCGTTAGCATTAGATGTCGTAGGACCTTTGCCCTTAACAGAAAGAGGTAATAAATACCTTATTACATCTATATGTATGTTTTCTAGCTGGCCAGAAGTAAAAGCTGTAAGTGAAACCTCAGCCAAAACTGTAGCTCGATTTCTATTCGATGACATTATATGCCGACAAGGTTGTCGTAATATAATACAATCTGATCAAGAAAGTAATTTCCTTTCTGAACTCATACGGGAGTTATGCAAACTAACAGACACTCGAAAAGTTCAAACTGTAGAATACAGGCCTCAGGCAAATGGAAAACTAGAGAGAATGCATAAATCCCTTATGACAACCTTATCCAAGTATGTCTCAACCAATCAGAGAGATTGGGATATTCACGTTCAATTAGCAGTTTTTGCTTATCGTTGTAGTCGACATGAATCTACAGGAGAAACTCCTGCCTACCTAGTATTAGGTCGTGACCCTAGACTACCTCTTGATGTTAGTTTACAACTTCCCAACCCAAACTATGTAGTTGATCTCGATGACTATAAATTAGATCTAATGTTTCGATTGCAATCTGCTTGGAAAATTGCTCATGATTGTATAACTAAGGCACAAAGCAAACAAAAATACTTTCACGATCGACGCCTACATCTTCCACCAAACTACCAACCAGGTGATGTGGTATTCCTACACATACCCGCAGTACCGAAAGGACATACAGCTAAATTGATGCATCTATGGAGACCCTATAGAGTAATTGAATGTCACTACCCTAACTTATTAGTTAA
>JAAGZO010001160.1 GCA_024206195.1 bacterium
CAGCAAACATTATTTTTAATAAAATTTATTGTTGACACGAAGAGGTGTTGTGCTATTGTGTATGTAACTGGACAAGAGGAGATATCAAGTGGATTATATAAAAATCTCAAAAAGTATGATCGAGTGTGACCCTGATCAACTAAGAGATCTTTGTTTGTTTTTGGGTATGAGTGAAATACAAGTAGAAGACGAACTTTATTATTTTGTTAACGGAGAAGGTTTTAACTACAAAGGTTACTCCTTTGTAGGTGGTGTCTCAGATCGTAAACTCTATGAGGGAGATTACCTGCTTAAAACTAAAGAAGGGTATCGTTTAATACCTTCAGAGTTCTCTGATTTGTTTGTTGACCATCTAGCTGTGGATAGGCTTGAGTTTGCTCTTATAACCATAAGAGAGTCAGGAGAACTTAGTAAGGCTATGAATATAGTTGCTGAAGAAGGTTTAGGATTCAACCTGTTAACCGAACAAGAGGAGACGACTTATGAATAAATATTGGGTTCAATATCAATACTGCGGTAATAACTGGTTAACACCAGATGGTTGGAATAAGATCTCTAAGTTTGTGACCACAGGTGAAAAGTGTGAGTATAAAGATTTAGAATCTTGGTGGTTAACAGAGTCAGCAGGTAGTTGTCAACATGAATTGTTGCAGGTGGTGAAGTTATGAACATTTTTACACCGGAAATTATAATTAAAACGCCACGTACACTAAGAGACCGTGTCAACAGTTTTCTTGATGACCAACTCAATTACACGAACGAGGATAAGAAATATTGTCTGGAACGTTTCCAGTATGACTTAATCTGTAACATTCAAAGTGAAGGTGCAACTGATGATAACTTGCTGTTAGGCTTAGAGCTTAACAATTACTTACGTCAAATCAATGACCCGAAAGCTCGACTTGTACGTATCTCTTATAACGTGGAGGGCGTATGACAACATATACAAAACATTAAAACACATCAAAGATGAAATGGATTGCTTTGATGTAGAAGTGAGACTTGGTGATAGCTATGTTGGTGAGGAAATGAGTGAATATTTCTGTATTGTTGTATACTTCGATCATTTCTTACATCCAATCAGTATTGACATTCCAGTAGATGAAACACTATTAGAAAACTTTGATTTAGGCAAATGTCTAGAACATTTAAAATTTGAGATATCTGCTGTTGACTTAAACACTCAAAGTGTCTACTATCAACACACAAGCGAAACAGTTCATTAGAGGAATAGTTATGATTGAGAAAATGAAACGTACACCAAAAGCTAAACATGGTTATAAAGTTTGGCTTCGTAAGAATGATCTACCAAACACGACAGAAGTGTTACATAAGATGTTGTCTTGTGGTGAGGTTGTGAGTTATGTTGTGGATGTGCAATACCAAAAACCAAGTGTCTTAGTTTACACAGATTGTGATGTACATGCAGAATGGTTTGATAAGATGATTGCTATGATCTAGGAGGGATTATGACAACACTAAAGATTAATAAATATATGCAAATTGTAGATGTCGATTCTAACGCATCTCAGGAGCGTGTGGTGGGGTGTGTTAAGAAAGATGAACATTCATACCACTTCACACCTGAACGCTTGTCTATGGGCGCTGTGAGGCTTCCTATACGTCTTACAAGTGAAGAACAATATCAAGTTGATTGGATTATGGATGGATTGAGAAATGGAGGTGATACATGAATCGAGAACTCACGTTAAAGAAGATGAATAAACTAAACGAATATTATTTAGATAAGTACGGTACAGACGGGTATGATAAGTTTAAACAATTCATGTCGGAAAACGGAGTACCTACAAGTACAATAGAATTCGTGGTTAAACGAAACTGGCGGTTGTACAAAGAGAAGAGGCATCTGTAATGAGTGGTTACAAATACACAAACCCTTATACAGATGACATTACAGGTTGTATTTTAGATGCTGACCTGTTATTCTCTTCTGACACATATGATTTAGGTTTGTACAGTGAGGAATTACGAATGGCTGATTTATCAATGTCGGAGTTTATGTAACAAGCAGTAGTAAAGAGACATCTAAGATTATCCGTGAGCTACAATACAATGTGAAAGGATGGGGTTATTGATGACCACCGCAAAACAACAAGTTAAACAATTACAAGCTTTAGTTATGAAACATAAAGCTTATTTCAAGAAGATTGTGTCTCTTGAGCAAGGTGAGTGGGAGAGTGATGGAAGTTTTATATTACGAATGAAGAAATTAGCAGAGGAAGGGAGGGATTTATAATGGAACAACATATAGATACACCACCAAGGCCGAATAGTAGTGGTGGGTGTAGTGACGCTAAATTACTGTTCGAACTGGAGGAAAGGCTAACACCAGTGAAGAAATACGATAATGGTTGGCGATGGACACCCTTCTTTATCGGTTGGTGTGTAGCAACCTTGTTTTGGAGTGTATTATTCAGCTTGTTTGGAGGGAGTTAGGATGAGTATTAAAGGTTATAGTATACCTGTGATTGCTGATAAACTTGTACCTTCGGAGGTTAAGCGAGTTAAGATTTTAACAGGAAAGTATAAAGGTATGATAAAAGATTTCTGCCACTTCACAGGTGATAAGGTGGTGGTAAAGATTGGAGCGGGTCATAGGCTCGTGTATAACAAAACCAGTGTAGAGTTTGTTGAGTCAGAGTGGGTTTTAACACAGGAGGTTTTACAATGAAGATTAAAGAAGATATTAAAAATATTGGTTTACAGGAAGTGTTTGCGATAGTA
>JAAGZO010001161.1 GCA_024206195.1 bacterium
ACCCTAATAACTTATCCCAAGAGCTTCGTTTCCTACTTCAGACCTTTGCAAGCCGGAAAAACGGCTACCCACGCCATCTTCTGGTCAGATGGCTTGTGAAATTTGAACGGGAATTGAGAAGGAAACCTGAACTTCTTGAATTCAGACCCAGAAGACAACAGAACGCCCAGAGAAATCAAGAAGCCATCCAACAACTAGGTGAACCTTTAGTTGATGCACAATTACCTAAGAAAGTTATGCTAATTCCTTACATACCAGGAGTAAGTGATATGCTGAGAACAATTGCCAATAGGTATGAAATTCCATCTTGGTTTTCGTATTCTGGTAAATTAGGAGACGGCTTCTCGGGAAATTATAAAGATATGCAACATGTGTCAAAATTGAGGAATACTGTGTATGAAGCCATGTGCGGCTGTGGAAATAGATACATCGGTGAAAGTTACCGTAACCATAAAGTGCGCATTGCTGAGCATAAGAATATTCGCCATTCTCAGAGCTCTCTTAGTGAACATCTTCGAATAGGCAATG
>JAAGZO010001162.1 GCA_024206195.1 bacterium
CTCCTCGACCATAGCTGATCGAAGCATGGATCCAGGCCTGCTGAATTCCAGATCTCTATCTGTAGAAGAGAAGAAGTTTGCAGAAAGAGACCTGCTGCAAGAAGAACAGAAGAGAAGACCAGAAGATAAAGAAGTTCAAAATGGTTCTGAACACCCATTTTGTCTGGAGCTATCGACTGACTCTTTCATTGCCCAAGCCGCAAGTACAGAGTTGATTGTGGTTCCAGATTTTTCGGGAGACAAGTGTCAGTTTGAACATTGGTTGCAGCAAATGCATTTTTACCTGACATCGACTAAGTTAATTCATGGTGATGAAAAAGTTTTAAAACATTTCCTTTTATCTCATTTGAAACTAGGTTCTCCACCATTTATCATTATTTCTTCGGAAAGGAAAAGAAGAAGTAAAGTAAGTATGAAACCTATGACTTTCTTTGAAAAGATCATTTTATTACATAAAACGTATGAAGAAGAAGAAAACGCTCAGAAAGCTCTTATGAAAGTGGATCAAATTAAGTGGGATGGTCATAGCTACACACTTGATAAGCAATATGCTGATATCAAGTTTGTGTGGATAATGATCAGTCCTGAAGTGGATTTGAAGAGCATTCGAGCCAGAGAAATGTTAAGAATCATCACTGAAAGGAATTTCAAACTTGGAGCTTATTTGCAAGAACAACTAGATAGAAAGTTACTTCAATTAGATGATCACTCTATTTTAAAAGAGTCGGAAGCTTGGTTGGACAGGGATACTTTAGTGCATTCCAGTCTACAACAATCAGAGAACTCGGCATATCTTAAAACAGAAAGAACAAAAGTCAGGTATCGGAGTTTCTAAAATTCCAGTTTTAAACGAATCTGGGTCTAATCTAGACTCAGGTACTTTGAAACCTATTTTGAACAGAGTATATCCATTAGAAAATATATCTGATAGTACAGTA
>JAAGZO010000016.1 GCA_024206195.1 bacterium
CGGCTTCAGTTAGACCTCCTTGCCCGGACAATGCCTCATGAGATAGAAAAACCCATAGAAGACTAATTTCTTAGTATAACGAAACCTAGTGTCAAGATTATTGAACAGAATATGGTAAAAAACATTAAAACACACGAGATTAGATGCAGCCAAAAGCTCAAAAAGAAAAATCGGGCAGGGGAATTGCGAGACATAACGTGCGGTCGTTTATTGGCCCACATAGTAATCGATCCCAATCGAATGGAACTACATCTTTCATGCAAGAACTGTAAAAAGCCTTATGTGATTGATTTAAAGCCATCCTACGCCAATTATAGCGTAAGAAAAGTCGATAACGGGAATCCTGATCTAACTCAAAAAGAAAAGGAAAAACAAAATGCCTAGTAGAGCAAAACTCCCAGTAGTCCTTCCCACAGACGGAAACCAATCTGGTGACGTATTAGATTGGACTCATGTACCTACAGAAGCTGTCGCAGGTATAGGTATCAAGAAAGATCCTGGTACAGGATCGTGGATAGAGCTAACGGCTTATGTGCCTAATGCTGGTTATGTGACTGCAAGAACTCCTCTCGGAACCCGGGCGACCAAGGTTAGGTTTGTGATTACAGATCATCCTGATGGGCCGGACTAGACGTAAATCAGTATAAAATAACACTTTACATTACTCCTAAAATAATGTAAAATAAAAGCTGAGGGGAACTTCCTCTCGGCTTTTTTCATTTAACAAGGAGTAATGTAATGAAAAAGATTTATTTAAAGAGTTCAAAATACCCGAATCTTTATGCTCTCGTTGATTCTGAAGACTACGAAATTCTAAGTAGGTGGGTATGGTATCCTGTTTTAAAAAAGACTTTTTACGCAGCAAGTAAGGCGAAAAAAGAAGATTTGAAGTATTGGGGGAGGACAATTTATATGCACCGCGCAATAATGGGACATCCCAAAGGTAAAGAGGTGGATCATATAAATAACGATTCTCTGTATTACGGTTTAAATAATCAAAAATCAAATCTCAGAATTGTAAATAGAAGTCAGAATAATATGAATCAAAGGAAAGTTACCAAGCCGACTTCCTCTCGTTATAAGGGTGCTTCTTGGTTTAAAAGGGATTCAAAATGGCGCTCCTACATAAAAATAGACGGAAAGCAGATTCACCTTGGTTATTTCGATAAAGAAGAAGATGCTGCAAAAGCTTATGATAAGATGGCTAAAAGAATATTCGGGGAGTTCGCTCAGTTTAATTTCTCTGAATAAGGCTAATTTCTTTCTATATGAAAGAAGGTGTTTCACTAGTGGAAGAAGATCTTCCTACTATCCAGGAAGTTTTGGACGTTTACTTCCCCGGCTACATAGCCGAGGAAGCCGTCCTTCCCGATGGAACCAAAGTAAACCTTGAGGAGAAAGAAGATGCCAATAACAGGAAAGCCGAAAGGTAGCCTCTTTAACGCAAAAGAAATCGCTGTTCATGTCCATGAACCCATGGAAACACCAGTCCCCACAAAAGAAATGAAACACCCTTACCCGAGTGTGGAGATAAAGAAAGCCAAAGGTGGTTTTATTGCTCATAAGCGCGGAGGCAAGGATGAGGACTACATGAATAATGAGTATGTCTTCAAGACCTACGCTGAAGCCGTGGAAAAATGTAAAACCTTCATGGAAGATGCTTAATGCCTCTTAACCCAGGGATTCCTAGTACCGATAGGGATATGCTCCATTCCTATATCTATCGTAATAGGAAAGAAAGGAATAGGGAAAGAGATAACTGGGGAATTTACGATGCCACTTTCTATGGCCAATGGAAACAGCAGAATGTTTCCACAGCCATCCAGGAAGGCCGTGGTCTCAGCTCATACAACCTCACGAAGAAGAATGTAGACACCACTGTCGGCTCAATCACAGCTGATCCTTACGAACTCACATACGATACAGAACTTGGCGATGAGAATATCTATGCCAGTTTGATGAACACCCTGTACCTGGAAGACAAAGACTTTATGAAGTATGAGTCTCAGTACTGGGAATTCTTACGGGCAGGATTTGTCTATAAGGGATATCTTCAGATTTATAAGAATAGAAGCAGGGATCGCAGAGGTCGAGTAGGAACCCGGTATATTCGGGGTGATTACTTCATAACAGATCCAGATGTAGACACAAATGACATAAACGACAATAAAAACATCTTCGTACAGGCCTGGATGACTGCCATCCAGATAGAAGAAAAATACGACAAAAGAACACCGGAAATCAGGGAAGCTGTTAAGTTATACAATAACAGTCAGGGTGGAGATGCCGGTACAGTGGATGGTGATTTCTCTGATAGCTGGGACAGGGGCCCGGAATACTGGGACAAGCGTCATGATTTGTACTTAGTAATTGACCGGTATTGGCTGGTGGATAAAAAATACTATGAAGTTTATGACCCAGAAATAGCCTCTGTCCTGGCCACCTTACCTCTTGACC
>JAAGZO010001163.1 GCA_024206195.1 bacterium
CCCCTACTCCAGTTGCTTGTGCTAGAATACCGACCAAAACCTCTCAAAATTCCGCTCAAGAAGTAATTAAAAATGAATTTTTAAATGCTATAGATTTTTTGCAATCTGACACTTCTGAGGAGAAAACTCAACTTTTAGATTTGTTAGTTAAAAACTGTCATGCTTTTGCTTTCTCTGATAAAGAGTTAGGAATGTGTACTACTTTGTACCATTGAATTGAAACAGGAACTAATCTTCCGGTTAGTCAAAAGGCTTATCGTGTACTCTTTGCTTTCCATCAGGAATTGGAAAGACAGATTAGGGATTTGGAAAATGCTGGAGTAATCCACCCATTGTGTAGCCCTTGGGCCGCGCCAGTCATCCTTGTCTCTAAGAAGGACCAGTCTATGCGTCTAGTGGTAGATTATTGAAAGCTTAACTTAGTTTCTGCTAAGGGTGTCTATCCGCTTCCCAATATCACTACTCTCTTGGATTCCTTGGGAAACGCAAAATATTTTTCAACCTTGGATCTTCGAGCCAGATATCATCAATTGTCTGTTGCTCCCAAACATATTGAGAAAACAGCGTTCACGACGCATGTCAGAAACTTCGAATATACTAAAGTTCCGTATGGATTACAAGGAGTGCCTAGTTCATTCCAACATCTGATGAACTTCGTTTTAGCCGGTCTGCAAAATGATTTTGCCGCCTGTTACTTGGATGATGTCCTCATATGGTCCATGACTTTTC
>JAAGZO010001164.1 GCA_024206195.1 bacterium
ATTTCTACCTATGGCAATAGAAACAAGTTCTAACTACAACCACCTATCAACAAAAGAAACTTTCCGTTTGGCAAATACGAACAATCTGAACAATCTTTCATCTGCCAACTACAATTTCGGACTGTGGGGACTTTAATGTTTCCAGCTCCGAATGCTGCCTGATTCCCACTTCGCACAACAACAAGCTCCGGAATCTGCTTTCCTATTTTTTGCAAGAAAATAAGAAGATCAAATTAACCATACGAAGAAGAACTCCTGCCTATGACTGAGAATAGTGTTCTCTTATTAGGTGTATTTAACCTTATCTGCTGCCTTCTTGATCCTTCCTTTATCCTTCAAAATTTAGATTTATATTTATGACCTGCATCGAGGTTGCTGCTTCTTTAACCCCCTGACGAAATGTGATGAAGGATCCTGAAGTGTTTCTATACTTGTGTATTGTGTTTTGAGGTTATGGTGTTTTGTACCGCAACCTACTGTAACCTGCCTTTTAACCGCAAGAGTCTTCCTCTCGAGGAATTCAGACCTGCGCTGCCAGTGAACAATAACAAAAC
>JAAGZO010001165.1 GCA_024206195.1 bacterium
AAATGTTCTATTCACGGAAAACTTAAGTGCTAATAAATTTTGATGTTAATAAAGCCAATTCTGGCTTTCTACGAAGCGAAGAAAAAAATATCTCAACGAATACAGCGGAAATTTTTATTTTAGCCAATTCTGGCAAAATAACCATCAAATTTTTCGACTTCGGAGGTTATAAGTTTTAACCGGCGCCTGGTCAATTAACCTTTTAACCTCATCCTTTTGTACTGGTGATACCAGTTTTTGTATTATAGGTTCTTTAGCTTTGGGTACATACTGTTTCAAGGGTACGTCATCGGTATCAGATTTTTCTTTGTCACTGCTGTCAGGTTCTTCTGACCGCGTCTTATCTTGTTGCACTTCCGGTATATCTTGGAAGCAACACGGCTTGAGTTTATTAATGTGTACAGTCTCAGGTTCTTGACGAGGTTTATGACAAGGACGAATAATAGCATTTACACCTCGTATCTCAAGAATACGAAATGGTCCATACCAACGAAAAGCAAATTTCTTACAACGGGTAGTGGGCAGGGCACTAATACGTCATAACACATGTTGACCTGGATAATAGGAAGGAAGAAAGGCATTACGATCATAATAATATTTTTGTCGTCTCTGAGCAGAAAGAATATGTTCCTTAGCAAGGGTCCAAGCATTTTGTAAGTTCTTTTGTAACTGAATTGCATAAGTAGTTGTATCTAAATATCTCGTATCGGGCGGAGTAAATGTGATGTCTAATGGTTGAACAGCATCTCTTCCATATACAAGGTAAAAGGCAGATTCCTTAGTGCTTTCTTGTATACTAGTATTAATGCAAAATGCAGCGAAAGGGACAAAACGATCCCAATCGCGAGCATTTGTAGCTACGTAATGGCTCATAATAGCGGCAAGCGTAGCATTCTGATGTTCAGTCAGTCCATCACAGCGGGGATTGTAAGCTGTAGTTTGACGTTTATCGATCCCACACAGCTTTCAGATTTGCTGAATAAGTTCTGATGTAAAATTGGCTCCTCGATCAGTTAAGATCGTACGCGGCATAGAAAACTTAAGAAGAACGTTTTCTACGATAGCGCGAGCCACAGTTTCAGCAGTCTGATCAAACATTGGGCAAACAACTACATACTTAGTAACATACTCAGTAGCTACTAAGATGTATTG
>JAAGZO010001166.1 GCA_024206195.1 bacterium
CAGAGGTGAAGCCGTGAAACCACGGTACTGCACATCAGGCTGATAAGGGTTGTTAACCGCTTCGTTAATCGTCACGCTGCTGAAGTTAAAACGCAGGTGCTCTGCCAGGTTAAGTGCCTGTGACTTTTCAATCTCTGCGCTGTTCGCAGTTTGAACAGCCGCAGCAATTTTATCTTTCTCAAGGCCCACACCATCCAGCGGCGTAGTCCCAATAACAGATACACCATCCAATTGCGTAACACTGGCTGCATTGGCCAGTCCTGCACAGCCTACTGCCCCAACAAGAGCGGATAGCAAGAATTTGTTTTTGAAGCTCATTATCATTATTACCTTGTAATTATTGTCATCAGATAATCAGGTCTGCCATCTCGGGCATTTAACCTAAAAATTAGAGGAAAATACCAATCACCTGACAAAGCAAAATCTGCCGATAACACTAACTTGCCGCTGTTCTGGAACGTATTCACCAATAGGGCGCAAAAGGATGGTACTTTGGTACAGATATAATCCCGAATAATTCGTGAAATATCCCTGAAAGGTTAATGAAGGGTTCCTGTGATCGCTATCGATCTGAAAAGATTGGAAGTTTTTCTAACCTGATCTACCAAAAGAATAAAGAGACACAAGAGTAAGAATCTGGAATAAAGTGCCAATATCAAAACATAGCTTCACTCCATATGAGCCAGAAGCTACTGGCTCATATGGAGTGAAGCTATGTTTCCCTTGTCCAGTTAAAATAGAGAATGTAGATAAATCCGAGACTACTTCCTAAGACCAGAATGTTGGGCAGAATGATATTTTAGACATTGAAGTCAGGCCGATCATTTACTTAGGCATTGTTAGATTCCCAGAAGCATAGAGCGACTGTAGAGGCTATTATAACTATTGCTTAAGCATTACAGTTGATGATTGTTGCATAGGGTTCTGAAACAGAAAAGCAGCAATCCATTCCTTGGTCAATATAGTGGTATTTACTTTCTAGTTTTTCGTAGCTAACCGTCGCAGCCATTGTTGAACAGTATTGTGCAGTTATCTGTGTAGTTTTAAGGCCAGCAGTATATGAACCAGAACAATGATATTAAAAGGTCAAAGTTTGACTTAAGCCAAGCGCTTGATGGATTGAGCCTTAAAAGCTCCCTGAATGAAAACCTAAAGGTCATATCAGAAGCTTTAGAAATTCGGTATGCGGATATCACACGAATATCCGTAGGCATCTTTGATGAAAAAACTAATACTCTGAAAGCCTTTTTAAGTAACAAAGGCTCTAAAGAGCCTCTTGCTCATCTTGAAGCTAATGTCAGCTCCTTAACAGAAATCTCTCACCTGACAGATCAGCCTAACAGTAGACTCGTGAGACATTTAGAAGATCATCCTGAAAGCTATACAGCGAAAGAGCTTATCAAACAGGGTTATAAAAGCAGTTATCTAGCACCTATCTTTGAACAAGATCAATTTCTCGGAGTTGTAGCCCTCTCTTCTAATAAGAAGGAACGTTTTGATAGGCCTCATATCCGTCTTCAGCTTGATGTTGTGATTAAGTTAATTGCCATTCTGGTTGTAGGGGAAATCTACGCAATCAAAGGGCTTAAGGGTACTGCCCAGACATTAAAAGATGTGGCAACACTTCGCGATAATGAAACTGGCGAGCATCTAGAGAGAATGAGCCGGTACAGCCGACTGATCGCTTTATCCCTTGCAACTAAATTTGATTTTGATGATGAATTTATAGAAGAGCTTTTTCAGTGTGCTCCATTACACGATATTGGAAAAATTGGAATTCCAGACAGGGTCTTGCTTAAACCTGGTAAGCTCAGTGATGAAGAATTCGATGAGATGAAAGAGCATACTCGTATTGGCAAAGATATCATTGCGAAGGCTCTGAGCAATCTACACATGGAAGATAAAAGCTTTAGCAAATTACTTGTTAACGTTGTCTTTAGCCACCATGAAAACTGGGACGGCTCGGGATATCCTTTAGGGCAAAGAGCTGAAGAGATCCCCATTGAGGCAAGAATTGTGCGAGTTGCGGATGTTTATGATGCATTGACAAGCGCTCGCCCTTATAAAACACCTTGGTCCCCTGAAGAAACTATTGAGTACTTACAGGCACACTCAGGCACACTGTTTGATCCTGCTTGTGTTATTGCAGCAAGCAGGTTGAAAGGTAAGTTTATTAAAATTGCAGAAAGGTTTAGAGAATCAAGTCTTTAGATCCCTAGGCATAGGCAAACTCATTGCCATTACCTTTTAGGTAATCTTCATAAGTAGCCACCTGATTGCTACCCGGTACTTTGATCAAATAGCGAGCTCTATCAACTTGTTCAAAGAGAGCTGCAGGGATGTCTGCATTTAATTGTTCCAGAAGCACTTCTTGATACGTAATTTAAGTAACCTTGGAACAAAACAACCTGTCTCAAATCGACTTTTTAAAACAACAGATCAACAAGCAGCGATAATACATGGAAATGAAGACGTTGATGTACTTGCATGGAATAGAATATGGTGGGCCTAGCGGGATCGAACTACTGAGCTGTTGGGTGATGGTGGAGCCTAGGAGGATCGAACTCCTGACCACCACCTAGTAAAGCAATAAACCCAACGAAACCAATCACTTATAATTCAATTTCGCACAGTGTGTACTTGTTTTCGGACTTTCTGACGCGCTGTTGTTGAACACAATTTGTGTATCAAGTTGTGTAGCATATTGTGTAGCATTTTCACTTGATTCTTCTGCCGCCAGAACCATCGAGAAACGTATCATCCCCCATGTTCGTGATGCAATCTAACCAGAACCCAAACTGATCATCTGGGTCCAGCCCTCTTTTTTGGCACGCTTCTTCATAACGTTCACCCTCACACACTGCGTTCATACAACAATGAGGCACAGAATCGATAATGAACGGTTCAGAATAATTATGAACACCCATAACACCATGCTTATTCTTATTCAGCCATTCATCATCATAGGTTAATCGAAATTTTTTATTTTCAAACTCTTCAATTAACATTACATCTTCATTATTTAGTTGATAAATCGCTGCACGCAATACGTTCATAACGCCTTCAATAAAAATCCAACACTTTCAATAAACCTTACTATAATTAGAATATAACGTTACTTAATATATCGTTAAGTATGTATAAATTCAAGAAAGGATTCTTATTATGGATAAATTTTACACCTACTTAGAATATATAGAGGCACACAATAACCATACTACATTCAGCAAAAGTACGTATGAAGATTATATTTCAACAAGCGTTGCATTTATCACCAAAAATTTAAACAAGGAATTCGGTTTAGCTTTAGATAGAGAAGATAATTTACAGTTTGCGTTCAAGAGAATCAGTGAACGCGTTATTGAACTTCTAATGGGATCTGCCTCTGTACGTAATAGTTCAAGCTGGCGTAAATTGCGTAGATCACTAGCTGTCACTTATGAAGCCATTGGACTCAATGACTTGTCTATTGATATCAATTCAGTAGAGAACCCAGTGGAGCCTGAAGATCGTCTGGGGAAGGTCGGTAGAGCTAATCGCAAAAAATACGTTACACAGGAAGAGTTCGAACTACTGTTAAATGATCGTATTAACAATAAGGAACTCGTCACTGCCGGTTATATCTATCTTTGTTTTCATCTGGGTGTTCGGCCTGAAGAAGTACGAGGCTTGCAATATGACATTGATGACAACACACGTGAAATGTACATCAAGGTTCCTCATGTAAAGGATTTAACTGAAGGTCAGCGCGGTATAGATCGTGAACTGATCATTAAGCTGGATTATGACATGATCTATTACATTGATATCGTGAACACATCGCGCAAATCGACAGATAGTGTGCGTATGCAGATTAAACGTGCGGTAGATCGCCTCTTCCCGAATGATAAACAGCGTATTTCACTGTATAGCATGCGTTACACAATGGGTGCGGATATCAAGCAAGCAACACAGCACGACCCAGTGCAAACGGCAGCATTGCTAGGCCATAAAAGTACAGCGTCCAGCGTAACTTACGGTAATAGCAGACAGTCATCAAATAGACGACCACTGCCCCAGACAACACCAGAAACACAGCAACAAGTTGAGGTGAAATCTCACTCATTACTGACATTGCGAGAAAAGATAGAGCAAATACACGCAGAAAAGAAAGCATCTGAGATTATTAATATTTAATCTTATACGTGAAGGTGATGACCGCTAGCGGACCTGCTAGCACATGGTTATCATCTGCTTTCACATCTTTAATATCAATATCACTTGCCCGAATCCCCATCAGCTCCAGCGTTTCACTTACATATAAAGGCCACGATTTCACAATAGGTTTGTCATCAACGTTGGAGAGACATCCGACGATGAAGGGGGTTTCGCTGGCCGACTCTCCTCCGCAGATAACCATGCCATGATGTATGTAATTGTCATCAAACCCTTTATAGTCTGGATGGATAGGTTCATAAGTAAAGCCTTGCTCTACCATCTTCTCCACCAGCTTATAAAAGTTCTTATCAAATTCATTCGCAGTCGCAACCGAGCAGACAAACACTGCAATTAACGCAAGTACAGTTCTCATGATGCTAGCTTCCCCATGACATGCAGATTGATATTGTTACGTGTGCTTTCAATGGATCTAAAGAGCACCATGTGCCGTGTAAAGAAAGCGCGCAGAATATGATCACTAATGAAATCGGAACTGTAACTGTGTGCCTCTAAATGTGTACGAAGGCGTGAGTAGTACAGTGTCCCCTTTAGCGATTCAACGAACGTTTTAGTATCAATGACTAACTTATCGTTAATCAGCTGATTTGATTCCAACTCAACGCACAGTAACTCTTCTCTAGCCATGACCGCCCCTTAATACACGTCGCGCAGTACAAACTCAGGATCAAAGATTGGATGAGGAACTTTGATGTGCTCTTTAAACAGCTCACGCGATTTCTCATCATCTTTTGCAACCAGAATTCGGAAGCCAGCGAGGGTTTCGATTGGTTTCAAGAAGTCTAGATCGATGATCTCTTGCTTCTTACTGTTCTTGTATTGAGTAGTCCAGTTGAACCCTTTAGCACATAGAGCGAGCTGAGTGCCATAGCGAACAATCGGCGTGACTTTAGTGCTGCCTTTGTAAACTACTGTTCCGCCCGGACCAACTCGTGGACAACAATCGCAACGACTATACATAACGCTTACCCCTTCAAAATATCTACAAGTTATATATGTTGTACATAGTTATATATCTACCTATACTGTTTGTCAACAACTTTATATAAGTTATATATGTTATATAGAAATAGATATATATGTAGATCCATAGATATAGAGGTATAATCATGTTTATTCTTGTAGGTGGAACGAAAGGCGGTGTGGGTAAAAGCACCATTGCGTGCAATCTAGCGGTAGAGCTGGCACGTGAGGGTGATACGTTGATTATTGACTGTGATGAGCAGCAATCGTCATTACGCTTTACACAACGTCGTCAGAGTGATCCACGGGTGCAAGCGGTACATTTGAGCGGTGATATTAGAGTGCAGGCAAATGATCTTGCACGTAAGTACACGCATACAGTGATTGATGTATCTGGCGCAGATGGGTCTGAATTAAGATCTGCCATGCTGTGTGATATCGATAAAATGATCTGCCCTGTGTTACCGGGTTTCTTCGATATTGAGGCAATGGTGATCCTTTCGCAGATTATTCGCGATGCCAAGGTGTATAACAGTGACTTAAATGCTTCTGTTGTCATCAATCGTGCACACACGAATATGAATGTATCGACTACGCGAGATGCAAAAGACTTTATTGAGAACAACATTGAGAACGTGAGTGCTCTGAACGCAGTACTGCATGACCGGGTTGCGTATGGATATGGATCAGCAGCAGGTATGAGTGCGGGTGAGTACGAGAAAAGCAATAGACATTCTTCTCGTTCGGGTTCAGAAGTTCTCAAACTATTAAAAGAGATTAGACATGAGTGAAAACAGATTTGATGGTGCGGATGACTTTGTAGAACGTAAAGAGTCGAAAGAGCCACCAGCAGAGACACCATCATACGGAATTAAGCTCATTACATCAGGTCGTCTAGATAAGAAGAACTTTCCGTGTAAGCCTGTGAATCTACATTTGGATTGCAGGCTTGATGAGTGGCTTGAAACACATGCTGCAGGTAATCGCCAACTAATGATGAATTACTTGATTGCAAAGGGTATCGAGAAAGTGATAGAAGGTGATGATACGACTGTTATTAACGATATGTATTACTTTCTGGAAGATTAACCCGCTCAGGTCAAATCCACACTTATGCAACTTATGTTGTTCGAATTATTGGGTATATTTTCATAGTTATGCCACCGATGCCGGTGGCTGCCATATAATTTTTCACTATTAAATAAGATCCATTTCTTCGACTAATACTTCTAGCTTTTTATTAATCTTTTTTTGAATCTCTAGCATTTTGTCATCCGCTTCTAGATCCTCCATAAGACTATATACTTCATCTCTAACTTCACAATTATTGCCGTCTCTATTGCAATACTGCTGTTCAATATAGCTGCCATTGTCGCCTTCTAGGTTTAGCCACTCTACAAACTGCTTAACTTCACCATTGATATCAATATCAGCTAGTATTAGATAGCCATTGTTGTCATCGACATAATCAAGTTCTATTTTCTTAACTTTAAAATTTACGTTATTCATAATTACTTCCTTTTAAGTTAAGCACCTCATATGTTGAAGCGCTTGTTCTAGTTTGAGGTTGATATCAAGCTGCTTCCATGAATCGCTGCACTTCATTCGTATCGCGATAGTTGCCGGTTGATTTCTTCAGTTTGACGACAAGGCCTGTCTCATAGCCTGCTAACTCTGGTACTTCGATGTGTTCGGTTGAGCTTTTTGGCTTCTCTGAAAACGATATTACAGATGCATCTAGGTTGATTGACGACAACAACTGAGTGAACAAATCACGACTAATCGCATTAGCTACTTCATTGTCTGCATTGAAGTAGAAACGCTGCCAAACATGACGCTTTTCGTGCTCGCCCTCTAGAATTTTGAAATCAAGGTAAAGATGAAGCACACCTTTCTTGGTCAAACGCAGTTCAGCTTTATGAATTTTGGCTAACGCTTTTGTGCCGTGCGGTATCAATCTGAATGTACTGTTTTTAGGCTTAAAATCGGCTTTTTCAGGCTGTACAGGGGGTTCAGGGTCACGTGTGTCAAAAGAACCACACATCTCATTAAACAGCTTTTCTACGCCTTCACGGTCGAACTCAGGTTGCTCAAACTTACGTGAGATAATTTTCCATTCGCTCTCTACGAACGCTACTGCACATTCGAATGGATCTTTATTGCCATAACGTGTTTTCTCGAAATGAGGCTCGTCATGCATTTGCTGATCGAACGCATGTACTTGCTCTATTGCATCATCAATCAATGAGCCGGACATGTACTCTGCAAATACAATTTTAAGAAGACGCTCGCGACGATGCATCTGTTGATCAATCAGAAATCCGTCAGAGTAATCCCCCTTCAGGCGAATGCTTTTTGAAGAAGAGATGGAACGTTTAGTCTCATGGGCTTTTTTAGCTTCATAAAAATTATCTACTGAGAACTGGCCTAGGCAGGCTGCACCACCATGCAAAATAAATGCACTGTCTTTGTTGGCTGGTGAGCATGATGGACAATTAAAGCTCTGTGATACATTACTTACCGCTGTATCAATAGACTCATGGTTATTCAGCAGACTGCGAATGAAGTAATAAGCAGCAATGTAAGAATCATGATCAACGTGTGTTTCTTGACGATGAGTAGTGAAACAAGCACTCAACGGGATTAGAACTCGAAAACGTGGCACTTCTTCTGTGTGCGAGTGGGTGCTGTAAATGAAATGGCGTATTCCGTTCATATCAAAACCATTCCTATCTTTCTTAATTTTTACACTCATTAACTTCTCTTGTACTTCTTGAGCTGTCAATTTATGTGTGAATTCGGCTTTGTTATCAATGTCGATAGCTAATATCCAGAGATCGCCTGCTTCTTTCTTTATCTTCTCTCCATTCGTGAATGCGCATGCGTGGTAAGAGCGCAGTGAAAAATCGAACTTATCTTGATGGACTTTATGCTCTGTAAAGCCACACTTTTCAATAAAGTCTGTGAAGTCCATGACTTCTATAGCATCTACTTTTTTCTGATAAGGATGACCGCGGCTGATGATAAGTGGATCAATTTGGTTTGGATCAAAATACATTGTACATTCCCTTATAAATTCATATATGCAGCTCCTTTTCGAACTACTTTACGATGTATTATATATCACGAATTAATAAGTCGTAAAGTTTAATTTAAAAATAAAGTAAAATGGATATTAAAACGAGATAAACAACCGAGCCTAAGTTGTTAACTAGGTCACATGGAATTAGCTAGCCATCTACCTAGAGCATTTCTTTCTAGCTTGTACAGATTTTTAATTATAAAGAAGCAATATCGATATCATCGTTATCTTTTTGAAGTGACACTAGCCCCAACTCTTTCTTTGCTTGCTCAGCTAGATTTTGAAGTAATGCACGATCTTTCTTAATCTCGCGCACTTTTTTTATGATGTAATAATCGCGATAAGCGGTCTGTACCATCACATCATCAGAAGTCATCATAAAATCATGAATATTAAATCTATCTTCATCGAAATACGTCTGGTTAATTATGTCATCGCCTGATGCTTTTAATTGATTATACTCTTTACGCAGTGTGTTATAGCGATGCTCTGCCTTTTCCACAGCAAGTTGTGCTTCATCGGTATTATCAATCTTTAGCTGCTTACGCGCGTCATAAGCGTTATATTTCGCTTTCTCAATACATCGTAGGATATTGCCATGTTCTGTCAGTGTTGCTTCTAGAACAGCAATAATAGATTGAAGTTCATTTTTACGCGATTCACACGTTATCAGAGTACGCTCGGGTGCATCGTCTTTCATCTGCTTTAATACGCGACGATACTGCTCATCAAGCTTCTGAAGTAGCGATGCAGGCGGCATACCCACAGCATCCTCTGTCAGTACATACTCTACAAAGCTGGTTATATTGAATGCCTCATCTTCATTGTGCTCACGTGCTACCGATTTCGCGTGCTCAATGGCTTGCTCATAGTCATCACGCGCTTTAAATATTTTGTCCGATTGCTGAGATTTTGCTCGCCCCATCTTGTTTTCGGTATGAAATGCATCGAAAACGTGCTGATACATTACGTATGTAGCGGCTAATGAATGGTAATTAACTAATTTACGTGCAGCTTGAATGCGTGCAAGCTTGACGGGATTAGTTTCTTTACGCCCAAGTTTAGCCATATTTATACCTTAATCTATTATGTTTACGCTATATTATCTTCCTTATTATCCGTAATTCAATATGGACACACAAAAATACATGTATTTCTTACCTGTTGGCTGGAGGCATATTGAATAGTTTTCCCTTTAATGTATATTCAATTCATAATCACAGGAGATCCAAATGTCAGAGTTTATTAAAATTTTAACGCGCAAGAATTCCTTTCGTAAAAACATTGCAGAACTTGACTCTGAAACACTTGAAAGAGTTGCAGAAAACTTAGCGCTCTTTATTGATGAACGCAAAAACCAAGAGGCCGCAGCAGCAGCTGAAGCAGCATCTAAGCAGGCGAAGATCGATGAAATTAGAAAAATGATGTCTGAAGCGGGCCTATCTTTTGATGATGTAGTTGATTCGATCGATGTTACAAAGCCCAAAACAAAAGTCACTGCAAAATACAGATTCCTAGATAAAAACGGTGAGCAAGTAGAGTGGTCAGGACGAGGTCGCACACCAGTAGCTATCAAAGAGTACGTTGATAACGGCGGTGCACTTGCAGATCTGCTGATCTAATTCACAGCGTTATAACTCAAAAAGCACCCACACTGGGTGCTTTTTTTTGCCTGATTTAAGCAAGAACCTCCATACAATTCAGTACCTATGAAACAAAAATGGAATTAATTCGGTCAAATAATTAAAACTTAAAATAATTTTACAATGTATTAATTCTTTACAGATCAGCAATACTGTCTATAATACTCCGAAATACAGTTCAAAAATAAATTTATTTAGTAAAGATTATGGATATTAATACACAGTTCGAAGCTATTAATGAGATCGGTAAACTCGACAAGATTCCTGTTCTTGAAGTCAACGCGCAGGTAGCTAACAAACCACCTGCCTATGCTGAAGCACAGAACGCAGAAGGCACTGCACTGAATCTAATCGAGTCATTCAAAAAACGTGCAGCGGTCTACTTTTGTGAATCTGACCATGCATACGCAAATATTAATAATGCCCGTGCAGTGCTCAATTACAACGCTGTAGCAGTGGTTAACAATAAAGAACTTGATTTTGATGATCTTACAAACACACAACGCATCGCGTTCTGTATGCAATACGATGTAGCGATTCAGTATGATGAACTCGTTAAAGCAGCTGCATCTGAATACATCGATCTAGCCGATGCAAACGCTGCAATCGCTTCTATTTGCACACAAAACATTAATATATCTGAAAGTAATTTCAATGATGCTAAAAAATTATTTTTAAAAGGCATCGTATTAAATAATGCTGACGTTGAATTCAATACGATGGCAGAAGCACGCATGTTCGCTGATCAGGAAGATCGCGTGATATTAAAGGCAAACACCGGCTCAGGAAAGTCGCAGATTGTTATTAACCCAGTTGTGCAAGAAGCCATCAAAAAGGGTCGAAAAGTACTGTTCATCACTTCCCGTAAATCCATTCTTGATGCAGTACAGATTAATGAAATCGCTGACTACCGCAAAGTCGAAGCCGGTGATGAGATCAATCACCTAAAAATATGTATCAATTCACTACGTAAGCCAGCCTTTGCTAACTTTGCGCGCACTGCAGAATTGGTAGTGATTGATGAAGCACAACAGGTACTACGGCAGGTTATCACGGGTGACATGAACGGCATGCGTACCCAAGTTTTTAACATATTTAATGAAGTTGTTAACAAAGCACCACGCTTGATTGCAGCTGATGCAGACATTAATGATGACGCTGTTAAATTTTATGATGGTACAAGCGTAAAAGTACGTTCGAACAGCTACGACAATTTAAGCGTCAATCTTCTGGACGGAACAAATGTATTTGATGAGATCGTTAAAGCTGCAGAGCGGTCACAGGTTGTCGTTGCTACAGATTCCAAGCGCCATGCGAACATGCTTAATCAAGCGATAAACAGTGCTTACGATAGAAAAGTAATGCTAATCACGGCTGACACTGTAGGTGGTAAAGAGCAGCAAGACTTTATTGCCAACATAAATGATCGTATTAATAACTATGATGCAGTGATCTACACCCCAGCGATGTCCAGTGGAGTCTCTATACAGATCGAAAACGCTGATCGTAAAAACTACGGTTTGTTTGTCGGTAACATCATCCCGTCAGATATTGTGCAAATGATCCGTCGTGACCGTACAGCAACTGAATTCCATCTTGGTATCAAGCACACACCGAACACGAACTCTCTAGTTAAAGCGGGTACAAACAGTTTATTAGAGAAGATGATTGGGCAGATGAGTCGCGATGATAAGTTTATTAAAAACGCTCTGAAACCAGCCCTTGCGTGCACTCTTTCTTATCTTGGATTCAAGGTTCAAGTCGTTGAAGATAACGCAACAGATGAAGCAAAAGACGCTGTATACGATGCAAAAAAAATAGAGTATGAAGCATATGTTCAAGGTGTTTTAAATTCTGAGGCAGCGTCTGATGAAGAAGTGAAGCAAACACGACATGATAATCAGTCTGACCTTGCAACTTACTTTGCTGTAGAACGCTATCGTGTAGAGCAATTTTTTAAAACACCGAATATCACTCATTTTGAAATGGACATTTGGAAACGAGGACAGATCGAGCCACTTGTTCGCATCAATAACATTCTTCTTTGCTCGGATCCAGACAGTCTTAAAGCACTGTGCGATAAACGAAACAAGCATCGTGCAAGTAACGAGAAAGATCTGTCATTCGAGATCTTCACACTCATGCATCAGGTGTTTGATACAGCAAAGATCAACTTTAAAGCACAGATATCTGAAGTGACTGAAGAAAGTGCAGCGCAGGCGATTCAGAAAGCGTATGACAACGGTTGGAATAACCTTGGCCTTAAGTTCATCACTAAACGCATGCTGAATTCAACACACAAGATCAAAACCCTGAATACATTGCTCAAATCTGTATGCGGATATGGGCTTGTACGCAAGCAGAAAGGGTCAGGTAAAGAGCGCATCAGCATCTATGTGTTTAATGAAAAAAAATCAGCGCACATTCGTCAATTTGTTGAACAACCCCAATGATGAAACGCCCCCCACGGAATGTTCACATCATCAGGAGAAATTAAATATGTGTAAGTTATATATCACCATGAGTAACACGACTAACCTCACTCAAATGTTTGCCGTGATTGGTGACCATGTACATTGGATTAAGCAGTATCAATCGAGCTTCTTTATCGATAGCAGCCGAAATCAGACACTGGAAGAAGCCAGAAAGGTATTTATCGATGATCAAATAAGTAAGTTCTGCGATTCAGACTTTCATCGAGATCTAAAAGCCTTCATTCGTAAATCAGCTCAGTGTGACGAAAAGAACCAGTCAAAGAGAACTTATCGTAGACCGCCTGTACACAGTGTGTTTCAGCAATTTTCAACCGAGGAAGGTCTCTTTGAGTCACTCGAATACATAACATTTAATAAGCAGATGCTCCCCAATGATATTAAAGAGCATTTGCTGGCGCTAAGCACACAGAAGGAATCAAGAAGCCGTGATGCAAAATCAAAGCGACAGATGCCTGATTTATCAATTTAACTTAAGTTTCTGTACTTGCTCATATTCATCCAAAAAGTGCTTTTGAACTCAACCTGAGAGGGTTTCATTCCACATTAATATAAGTCAATTCAAATGCTTTACATGGTCGTTGACTCTGTAGGCGGTTGGAAAGCTGGAATGCATTGTTCATATCGTACAGTTGAAAGATATCAAGCCCACGATCCAAAGAAATTTTCCATCCATGATCGGTGACAATATGACGTGCATGTTGGGTGCCTGAAGTATCAAAAGAATAGGCAAACTTGATACCGACTGTCAGCATAGAACTTTGTATCTGATCCAGCCATTCACGTTGCTGATCGCCCTTCAATTCATCTTCAACGGTAATTAAACTTACAACGATTTCATCTTCTTCAGCTTTAAATTTAACAATCGTTTCCATCAGTTCCATCAAATTACGAACCTGATAAAACAGCCGGATGTAAGGGTCAGTCACGGTTATGTGTTTTGCCCCTTTCAAATAGTCACCAAATAGCGAGTCGTAACTAATGCCTCGTTGATTTTCCATGATGACCACATGCTTTTCTTCCAGCTCAGGAGTCCCAGCTTGGCTTGATATCGGTTGCAGCATGGCCGCTGGCGACGATCCTCTTTCAATCGGAACGGGCAGTTCTGAAGGCTCATTACCATCGCCAACGACTTGATTAAAATATCTCGGATATTCCAGTTCTTCTAACGTCTTAACAGAGGTTTGTTTCCCCGCATTATCAGAGTATCTAAAGTCCACCTCAGCATAAGTAGAATCTATACGCATCAGTTGATCTTTGACCCTTTTTCTACCCTCAATGGCAAATTTTAAGACACGCTCAATTTCATCTTTCGATGCGCCCCCCTGAGGAAATAGAATCTTCATCAAGCCGGAGAAAGTCTTATTAATGCCATCTTTATCTCGGGTAGATAGCGACGGATCCAATTCAAATAGCCCTTTGTACTGATCTGAATAGTCTTGGTTACGAAGATGACGAAGAATCTCAGCGAGGTAATCCACCACAAAGCCATAACCTGCAGAGAACATCTCTCCACGGATGATATCCACTTCCCAGCCCGGGATGTAAAAATGTAAACGGTCAAGAAAAGCTGAGTCGTAGAATTTCTCCGGGAGCGCATCAAAAAGATCCGTATGTTTAAGCATGTAGGGCAAACTATGTTCAGTATTCCCCACGAAAGCCATCGAAGCATCAGCACCAAGGGTTTCAACACCACGCGAGAACGACTTGTTTGCCATGTAGTTCTTCATGATATCAACCAGTGCTTTATCTACCTTCTTCTGCTTACCTGCAAATTCATCAAAGGCAACCGTATCCCAGTATCCGACCAAACCAATTTTGCCACTGGAGTTGTTCACAAACAGCTTGGGAACCGTAACCTCACCACCGGAAATTAAGATGCCATGAGGCGAGAACTCAGAATAGATATGAGATTTACCTGTTCCCTTTGGCCCCAGCTCGATCAGGTTGTAATTGCGCTCACAAAAGGGAATCAAACGAACAAGTTGTGTGAGTTTACTGCGATCACCGAAATACTCTGGATTAAAACCTACACTCTGAACTAGAACATCGATCCATTCATCTAGCGAGAACTGCTTACGCGCTTCTAGATATGAATCGTAATCAAAGTGAGACATCTGGATAGGTTTAAGCGAACCAAGTATCCAAGGAATCGCATCCTTGTCTTCAGTATGTTCATACTCGATATCAGCAATGACCCACACCCCACCGACGAGCAGTTTTGGATGTTGTTTTACCGTACCTGAGTCAATGAGTACCTTTTTGATCCCAAGATTAGAGAATTCCGTCTCATAGCAATCCTTTTTATCGTTAAGCGCCACCGTGACTTTATCGATGACCTTATATCGACCTTTTTCACGGATATTGGAACGTATTAGTCCTGCTTCATTACGGTGAACATAATGCTTAGCCAGAATTTCCTTAACCGTTTGAATACCACTTTCTATGCTGTCTTCATCATTGGTGGCACAGTACTGACCTAGTAAATATTCAAGAACATAGGACGGAACAATGGCGTTCCCCTTTACGGTTTTCACCAAGTCTTTGCGCACTACAAGACCGGGAAATACCTCATTTATCTTAGCGTTCAGATCCGTCATGTTATCGTCCTAATTATCTCTCAATACCATTCTTTAAAAATCAAAGTCACTCGTGAAGGAGCGGCGAATGGTGTACTTCAACTGTTTGTATTCTGTGAACTGGTTTGTACCAGAAACAGGTTCTTCTAATTTCAGGCTAACTTCTTCATTGTTAGCATTATCGGCTTCCTGCGTCAGAACAAAGCGTAGTTTCATTTCACGCTCACGTGCATTCTCTGCCGTTAGATCCATTGTGATGTTATGAAGATCAGAAATAAGCTGGCCCGAAGCTGTATAGATACCACAACGTAACACACGTGGTTTGAGCTTATCGTTTACAGGTTCTGTCTGATATAGCGTCACTGACAGTTGTCCAGCTGAAATTACGTTTGTCGATCCTCGTAGTAGGTCTACCTCAACAGTCGCCACATCATCCTGACGGCTCTTATTTACTGATATAACGGGCACAATTACTTCTTGCAGCGTTGCACCACCGTGAACAAATCGGCTTCCTGACCCACTCAGGCGCAAACGCTGAATGCCTTTCGGAATTGCCGCATGCACATCACTCGAAAGACCTAATTCATCAGAACTGAACACTTTCACAGATTCAGCTGCTGATAACCCTTTACCCAGTAAGAATCTGCGATCACGATAATGCACATCGCCACTCACATCTGTTGAAAGGAAGTCACTCTCATCTAGAGGACGATTCTGATAGATAAAACCATGATCCGCTGTGATCAACACGTTGGATGCATTGTAAGCAGCAAGCTTCTTAATCAACACCAGAAGATCGTCAAAGGTCCGCTCAGTCGCATCAAAGGCTTCACCCTCGGACTGCATCTTATCGCCTGCATGATCGATGCGGTTGTGATAGATATAGATAACATCGTGGTTTTTAAACAGCTCTCGGCCTTCGCTCTGCTTCATTTCCATAATAGATTTAGCTTGCTGAGCGCACGCACGATCGCCTAATGCTGCTTTGAGAAGTTTATCCCGATTAGCAGTCCCTTGAGTGGATATACCATCAATCGATACAGCACTGTCCTTTTCAGAAATGGTGAATTCACCACTACTGTTTGGGAGCAATGACGCCATACCTAACTGCGTATAGCTGGGTAATGACGAGAGCATGTGATTCAGTGAAGCCTGATAGCGCTTTTCACGATTGATATGGCCGATCATCTCATCTGCCGCTTCATAGCGGAAAGCATCTGAGATAATGACACAGATTTTATTACCACGATTTGTATAAGGCTTGACCCAACGGTTGTAGAACTGTCTTTGCGGTGCCACATCTGGCACAGACCATTCATCCATCAGATCCACTTGCCCCTGCCACTGTGTCGCCAGTGGACTGAGAAAGCGGTTGGTGTACAAGTTCTCGATGGTATCGACAAGACTACTGAGCAGTGTCATCTGTCCTGATGACTTTAGAGCATATATAAACTTCCGGTACATCTGATCGATCTTAAACCAGTGGCGAACATAGCCGTGTACCGCATCTGAACTACTGCTCATATTCAACTGGACTGTATCCAGCTGTGACAGGAACTGGCTGGCCACTTCAATGGCCGAATAAAGGTGTTTAAAGTCTCCGTACCAATGACTTTGACGCCTCTCTCGGCAATATTTAGTGACTTCACCTTCAGATAAGGTCCGCTGTCCAACTGCAGTGACCAGATCGACAATCACCTTCTGATCAATCAGACGATAATAATCCATCTCAATCACATCACGAAGATCACGGCTGTTCAGGTCGCTTTCAACATCAAGCAAAACGGCATAATCCGATGATAATGCCTCAAAAACATCTTCGTGCTTACGGCTTTCCTTCCAGCGTTTGAATAACACCAAGGCATCATTGTTCAACGAAGCCTTATCTTTCGCTTTAGGGTTGGTAATTGAGAGTGCATAGCAGGATTTAAACAGTTCGATTGAGAAATCTTTAACCGAAGGCGAATCTGATACATATCCATAATGTCGCTCGATCTGATCCCAAAGTACTCCGGTCAAATTGCAACGCTCAATCATGGCGTAACGCGACTGTGACTCTTCAATCAATTCGTCGAAAAGATTTTCGCAGATAACATCGAGACGAACATCGGCGAGTTGATTAAGGTCAGTGCATACAGCGAGCATCTTCAGCCGTACTTGTTGTTTCAGATCATCTGGTTTTAAGAGCGTTTTGAGTCTTTCCTTGCGTACTTCAGCCTGCTTTGGTGCTCTCCCTGCATCAAAGAAAGCCTCATGTTCAGTGACCACATCAGCAAACTCAGGGGGTAATTCTAGCTCACTCAACCAAATTGCCGACTGATCAGTGCGGAATACAGCACTGCTAAGCTGGACGTCCAACAACCAGTTATTAATGTACTCCGGCTCAGCCCCTTCACAGTAAAGTAAGAAGTTTTGCTTTGGGGATTCACGCAAGATTCGGTGCTTGAGTGTAAACTCGTTGGCATTGATCTCGGCCTTTTCAATTCCATCCATTTGCAAATTATCAAAGGCATCACGAAACTCTTGTTTGTCGTCGTACCAAAAGACGATTCGCTGTCGCTCAAAGAGCCGAACGAGTGCTTGTTGGATTCTGTTCTCCGTCATCGTCCCTGCCTTAGCTCAAACCAGTTACTTTCTTCAGCGCTTTGCCGAATAATGGGTAGTTGTATTTAACGCCATCGTCCAAATCAATGGCTATATTTTCCCCGGCAAGCGGATACAACACCTCTCGCTCATAGTCGTTAACCTCATCAATCGCCTTATTAAGCTTATCGATCATTTTGAGTGCCTGCGTCTTCTCTTTTTGAGATGAACTTGAACTGATGGACACCTGCTCATAATTACTGCGACGAGCTTCTAACTTGGTTCGGAACTCACGCAGATACTCATTCAAGACAACACTCGCCGTTGAAGGCGTGTAACGATGCATATAGATCAACGCATTAAAGGTGCCTTTCGGACTTGAGAACAACCAGTAGATTGGGCGCTTTTTGTAACGCTGTACATGATCTTTATAGAAATCTTTAAGGAAGTATTTCTGAACACTCTTGCCCAATGCATCCTCAATGAAAACGAGGTTTTCAGCGTAATGCTCTTCCCCAAAGGTCACACGCAGGAACTGCTTAAAGCGCTCGCTAATATCGTCTTCAAACCAGTCACCCTCAAAGTCAATCATAGGGATAACGTTATCATCGTCCGGCATAAATGTAGGTTCAGGTATACGAGCCAAATAGTCCGCGAGGGTTTCGCCCATACTCGCTAGAATCAAGCCCGGCTCATCCAGCGAGTATCGACCAAACATGCAGCCAACGGCATAGGATAAGAACTCAGCCATGGTGTCCGCTTTCAAACGGGCTTCGCGTTCTTCCTCGGTGCCTTTAATTCCGTAGCGATAGGCTGGATTACAGTTCAGTGTGATTTCTTCGATGGGAACGTCTTTAACTAGCTCCTGTTGTAGGTCATAGGCATTGATAAAGATTCGGTTGTTTTCCTCTTCAAGGCTTCTCATTTCCATTATCCGATCCATCCAGTAGGCTCGGAATTTTTGATATGTATTACCTATTGTTGGTTCTAAAAATTCAGGCTCTAATAATGGAGAGTTAATAAAATCCCATGAGGTCTCGTAACTATTCCAGTCTTCACGGGATATTTTTTTTAACTTGTTAACGAGCAACGTTATATCGTTTTGCTCAATTACATAAGGTGCAGGGAGCACCTTAACGTTCTCAATTTGCATGTTTAATGTGGGGTTAATAGCACTCAAAAATTTACCCGAAACTTTTGAGTTTAAATAACCAGCTAACTGTTCGTTAGTAATTTCTGAGTTTGTGAAAAGAGCAGAGCCTGCAACATCAAAGAAAAAGCCATGATCATGCAACCTGACTCCAAAGCTACCTGATGTTATAAAAGACCAGTTTACCCCGCTCTTGAAATAATACTCATAATTTGAAGGCCTTATCCTCGCATCAGATGTTCCCCTAGAATTAACATGGTTAGTAATGTTATTCCCGTTATCAACCCAATTTAGAATCAATTCATAGTTTCCATACCATTTGCGAAAATTTCCTCCTTTAAGGTACTGGAACCAAGTGCAGTCAGAGCCGTTAGCCTCATCTATAGATTCTAAATAAAACGCAATTTCTCTATTGGATACTTCATGCCAATATCGCACAAACTTTTCATTATCTCCGGTTTTCATACCAATACAAACATTGGCTTTTTCCTCTATTTTTCCTTTAGAAAAAGCTTGAAGTTCCATATTACTTAACCAGTACGCGATCGGACTCCCCGGTATCTTCCCAAAATCCTCGGCGGATGAGCGATAAAACCAACCGCAGCTTTGGTTTTGAATAGCTTCTCTCATCTGAGCAGATTTTTCAGCCTCTGAGTTGCCATCGACAAGACGCGTATAGTCTCCTTTCAGACTCGCATGGTGCGTATTCTGGATTACAAATGCCGTGGTAGAAACAACCGCGCCACCAATCGTGTCGAATCCACGCTCACCGAGATGTGCCATCGATAGAATTGTTGAGTGAGTCAGTAGATTACTTCGCAGATTTTCATAAGAAGATAGAAACATCCATGACTGCATATTGATCATGGCAATCATGCCGTGCTTGAGAGAAAGTACTAACGTCCGCTCCATGAACATCGCAAAGAGATCGCTTTTACTGTCTGGAAAATTCTCCTTCGCGAAAACACTTAAATGCCCATTCATTCCTTTCCCACCGAGATAAGGCGGGTTCGCCACTACCACATGGTATTTAGGCGCTAAAAACTCAGCCATGAGCATCACTTTAACCAAGCGTTCATGCACTTCACTCAGCAACAAATCACCTGAGAAATCCTGCGCCTCAATCAGTCTCGCGGTTTCAGCCGGATCTTTCAGTTTGGGAACAATGAGCGAGCCAAAATTCTTCGCTCGCTCAAACTGGGCCAATGTTTCTCGAAGATCCTCGGTGTAAAGATCCTTGCCCACAATGGTCATCACATCATCCATTTCGGATTCTGAGAAGGTGACGTCTTCTAGCACACAGACGTTGGGCTTCGCGTCCATCTTGAAGAAGCGTCGGCGACCGAGCTTTTCTGCCGCTTTCATTTCTAGCGCAAATGATGCAAGAGCGCCTGCCCGGTCATCGATCTCAATACCATAAAGATTATGCTTTAAAATCAAGCCCGGGATATCGTTGGTGTCGTAGCCATCTTCTTCGTAGATCGCATACAACAGATCAAACGCATAGGTCAGCATATGGCCCGAACCGGCAGCAGGATCGGCAAGCCGTATCTCTTCGGGACTGTTGATCTTCAAAAAGTCTGTTTCAGGCTCCTCAGGTGCGATGTAATACTCCATCTGCTCAGTGAGATTAGAGTTCGGACGATTGAGCATCCATAGGCGTCCAAGTGAATTCTCAACCAGATAACGCACAATCCAGTGCGGAGTGAAGAGCTGGGTCGCCGCAGGGATGTTCTCAGCGGTGATCTTCTGATTTTTCTTAAGACCTGCGAACACCTCATCTTTCTTCTCTGAGATATAAAACTGGTAAAGCCAACCGATAATCTCAACATCCTGACAGGATTCGGATGTCATGACTGTGCGCATTTTGGTAAGAATTGAGTTATCTGAAAGCAAGTCATCCGGCATCAAGAGTTCAGTAAAGTCCTGAATGCGTTCAAATAGATAAGGCATGCGGTTATATAAGGCATTACAGGAGCCAACAATCAACAGGCGATAAGCTTCACTCTGAGAATCAGGACTAGGAATGGAGCCGCTCAGCAGCCCTCGAATCTGCTCAACCGTTCTTGGATTGATCTGGGTATCATCGATTACACCTGATTTCGCCTCAGCTAATATCTCCGGTTGTACCTGACCTTCTGAAGGAGAAACTACACCAACTCTGTTTAGCCCGTTCACATCCATAAAGCGCAACGCACAGAAGCGGTTGAACCAAGTGTAAGCGACCTGATCGATAAGCTGTTCTTCACCCTGTAATGAAATTGCATTTTCAAGTTCATTTACTACTGCAGGGTATTCTCGGCGAGCACCGCTTTCAGGCTTCAAAACATACGCAAGCTTACTGCTAACCTGTTCAAGTAAGTCTTGGCGTGCTGTTTGAGCAAACTTTTTCAGTGCGCTCGTTTCCATCTTTTGATCCTCCATTAAACCCGCACCTTCTTACCTTGTTTGACTGTCTCGATCAGTGCTTGTTTGTAGCTATCCAGATAAGCTTCTACATCCGCCTCTGATTCCAATAAAGGCTTAGTAAATGAAACCGACAATTCTTTTACCCCTACAATCTCGACCTTTGGCTTTGGCGGTGTATAAGGTGTTGGCTCTGGCTTACCTTCCCCCCCCGGTCTTTCCTCTTCAGGTGCCTTAGGAGGCTTTACGACCTCTGGTTCAGGAGTATTCCAGTCTTCTATTTGCTGAAGAAGTGAACTGTATTGAGTGTTTTCAAAGTTGTTCGCTGTATCGCGAATCATGGCAATCAGGCTTTGCTCATTAACTGCCTGTTTAGCCCCATCAATCGTTCTTTTAACTTCGGCCTTTTGATCATCAGTCAAGGAGGCGTAACCACTATATGTCGTGAGTTTATTCTCAAAGCTTTCAATCATAGCAATGCCAGCATTTCTCTCGTCATCTATGGCTGCATCTAGCTTAGTCTTCAGGGACTTCATATTGGTCACAAGCTGTTGTACCGCATTACCCTTGTAGATATTGGGATCAACAATTGCAGACTTAATGGCATCAAACTCACCAGCCTGTACATAGCTTAAATTGGCTTTGTGCTCATTTAGGAGACGTGTGGCTTCATCTAACTGGGTTTTATTGGAGCCTTTCATAAAGCTCTGGATAGGATCAATCACCCGATCTTTATAATCATCAAGCCATTTATCTTCATCGCGGGTCAGTTCTGTTACAAACCACTGATAGGGATGAGCCTCCAGCTCAGATAATTCCCCAATAATCGAGGACAGTGCACGCAGGAATGGATAGCGTTCGGCTTGTGTATACAACCCTTCCAACTCAGTTTTCTGCTTGGTAAAGGCATCTTGTGTTTCTTTAGCCAGCGCTTTTGCTTCCGTTGAATGTGCAACTTTATCGAAGTAATCGTTATAAAACTCTTTAAGCTTTTTGGTCTGCCCCGGAGTAAATTCTACTTGAGGATCAAGAATCAAATTGCCTTGTACATTTGAATTGATCAGCGCACGGGCGAGGTCAGCATCATCAAGCAGATTTGTTGATTCTCGAACCTCAATTTTTCCACGCGCACAGAGATGAGCAAGGGTGCACAGGACCGCTGCATAGGACCAGCCATAAGGTTTCCGCTCAAACTTTTCCAATAACAGTTTAACCGTGGTGCGAATTCCCCCACGATGGTTACTTTGGATATGTGAGAACATCTCCTGCTGAGCCTCAGGTAAACTGGCCTCATCACCAAACAGTCCCTGCTCACCTTGTGTCAGAATCGAGCTAATTTCACTTTCTTGATACTGTTTTCCCCGAAGCATTTTAAGGTTGGGGTAAGTCTGTTTAGCTAACTCAATAAAAGCTCTCTGAACATTGCTTTGACCATCTTCGCCAGCCAGCTCGATCTCTTTCCCTCTCACGAAGTAAACGGCTTTCCCCATCAGCGATGAAACAAGTGATTTCAGCTGTTGATAGCGTTCCCCATTCTGGGCTGCTTTTTCTGCCAGTATGCGTTTCACTGAGTCTTGTTGAGTGGTGCGCGTTTCGTGGGAAATGTACTTCTCAGTCTTCTTATAGAGCATTAAATCCCGGATAAGACGATCATTGTCTGGCATGACAACCCGCAACTCATCGTTGTAGACGGTATCGGTTTTATGCTTATCAAACGCATCACGATGATCATGAAATGAGGTGATCACATTAATCGCCAACTCATGCTCTCTACCAATCTGGTTATCATCAAGTTTACGCGTGTAGGCATAATCCTGACCGCTTTCATCCCAACGTATTTTGCGGCTCTTAATCACACCATCGAATACAAGCTTTTCCAACTCAGTTGCGACGGCTTGGGTGTCAATCTCAGTGTTTTTGATCTCTGCTTCAACATCTTGCTCTTCATCCGTAAGGTACTCGTAAAGATCACCATTACGCTGAATCAGTGTCTCGTTCTCAAGCAGAGCCAATGCCTCCTCTACATCATCCTTTAGAGCTGTAATAGAGGTATTAAAGTTATCCTGCATCAGTACACAAACATTGCGCACGGTAGGCTTGAATTCTTTGACATATTTAACGAGGAACAATGCTTTTAGCACGCGCAGAGCGAACTCATTCGTCAGCGTCTTTTCTGCACGTAGGATCGAAGACTGAATCGCCCCCTTCAATGCAGTTCGGATACCTTCAAACATAAGATCGAAAGTAGCCAGATCGCCAATCTCATGCCCTTTGATACCTATTGCCACTTGCTGGAATACACCCAGCATGGAGCGCTCACCAACTGAACTGTGCTGCCCCTCAAAAGCATTATGGCGAGATAGGTTCTGAATAGCTGATTGAAACAGGGTGAACTGGTAAGGGATGAACGGGTAACTTTTGATGAAGTGCTCTCGATCCTTATAGTTTGGATAGGACGCAGAACCATCCGCAAAGTCAAATAACGTCTTAAAGTTGTTCTCTTGATTGTGGTAAAGATCTGACAGATCGTTAATGTATTCCTGCCGTTTGGCCAGCAGCCTCATCTGAATAACTTCAGCAACATCCTGACTGTTTAACTTCATTCGGTTTCTGAACCGCGCTTGGATCTTTGAGAAGTCATTCGATTGTTGAGCACCATCACCCAATACTGCTGACATATCCTCCTGCGCTGTCACAACAACCCAAGATCGCCCTTTGCATTTGGTTGCCAGTGATTCAGCAACCGTCTGCAGGTTGGTCATCAGCTTGACGTTGTCAGCGATGTACTGCCCCACCTCATCAACAAAAAAGTTCAATCTAAAATCGTTGCCTTTGGACTCAACATAGGCATTTACTTGCTCTGCAAAATCTTCGATGGATAAGCGATAGTCATCCCGGTATTTGTCCAGAATATCCGTTACCGGCGTACCAGTAACTTGGGTGTAGGCTTTATCAATATCCTGAGCCATACGCTTCGCACGCTTCCGCCCAGATTCCCAATCACGTCCTGCTGATTCAGTAAAAACCGTTTTGAACGCTTCGAACTGCCCATCCGCATCTAACTCACGTTCAAACTGTGCGATATAGGGGTGCTTGCCGTAGTAACCACAATGCTCATCAAAAACTTTCACAAAGACCGCAATCAATGCATCAAGCTCATCCTTAGAAATCACATCCGCTTTCTGGTCAATGTTAAACAGGATACTTTCAGACGGTATAGCAACGGCACGCTTCAGATCCTCTGCCTGCATACCTCCCTCGCTGAAAGGGTGTTTCTCCAAGAATAGATCAAGGGGGTAGTAGGTGTCTTCGATAGGCCTGTTCTGAAGCAACAACGCCAGCATTTTCAACAGATGCGATTTACCCGAACCAAAAAAGCCAGATACCCATACACCGTTTGCACCTGCATAATTAAGGTATGCGTCTAAAAAATTATCGAGGCGCTTAGCAACTTCATTGGTGATAACGTACTCATCCAACTCAACGTATAAACTGACGTCATCATCGGCTTTGATAACCCCTTCGATAGCGCGATCAACAGGTTTGTTAAATAGCTGTTCCAGTAGCATGAAAAACTCCTTTATATGGGATCAGTTCGCTCGATCGAGTATGTTGAACGCGCGGTAGTATTTGTCGTCAGTTAGCTTGTCGAAGAGGCGCAGTGAAGCACCACTGGCCAGAGAGTGTTGATACTTTCCGGGAAAGAACATCAATGTCGGTTGTTCTTTGGCGACTCGCTGTAGATTATTCAGAATGTTATGGGAACGGATATAGGGAAACACTTCTCCGACCCCGGTGATAAAAATAACGTTGTAATTGGACGAACTCATCTTGTCGACAATCGCGGGAATTAGAACACTTTCAGTATCAAGAATACCCTGAAGCTCCTCTTTCAATTCATCACGAGACAATTGGGTTTCATTTTCCAGCAACCATTCCCAATCACCTTCTTCTTTAAGAATGTCGATTACCAAGTCATACAGGTTGATCTCTAATACATCGATATTTTTGTCAACCAGCTCATTCCTAAGCTGTTTAATGGCATGCGTCATATCCATCCCGATCTGAGGATCGAACGGACAGATATGGAAAGGTACCTCATTGTTGAGTCCCTCATTTTTCAGGAAACGCTGGCTTGAGATCACATTAAAAAGGTGTAATTGACTCTCAGCTAGATTTTTCACTGTCACCGTATTTAAACGGGAAGGTGTTTCTGCAACTTGGCTCATAAACGGATAGCTCCGGGTATAAAGGCTAAATCAGACTCAGGAGAGCAATTTTGGATGGCGCTAGACAACATTTGCGGTAACAACTGATTGGACTCAGTGATTAGCTCACACTGCCTCATCATCTGAAACAACATCTGCCGTGCATTAGAACGGGTTTTATCAGATATCTTTTCAAGTTCAGGGTGCCAGTCAGCCTTGGAATTGAAGAAATAACCATAATCGTCATAGTCAACCTGATGGCGCCCCGTGCTATGGGCTGACACTAAGACCTCAATCGTGAAGTCGCCAATGAAGAGGTATTGTTTGCAAAGAGTTATCCAGACCAACTGCCTTACATCTTGAGGAAAGTCTTCAGCCATCAACTCAATTTGGTCATCTGTTAGTAGAGTCAGGCGCTTTCGTATCTCGCTGAAAATTATTCCACTCGTGCGTTCGGCTCTAGTTTGAAATAAATTATTATCGCTAACTTCTTGCGCCACACGCGACCAATCCTTGTACTGTGAATACAGCTGTGCCGCTACGACAGTCTCTTTCAAAAGAGCCGTACGAGCAAAACCTACCTTGTAACGCTTAACCACAGTATCTCCGTTTTTAGATTGTTCTGTGCCATGTGCCTATCCCCAGTAAACTGCAAATAGCCTCTGACAGGGATAAATACCCTTAAAAAGACCAGCGCTCCAGACTACTAAACGAAAATAAAATTTACAACAAAACCTTATACAATAAACACTTATAACTGGTTCTAAAACACGATCAAGTTCAGAAAGATCAAGCCTATGTGAGTCATGGAGCTAATATTCATAAGCTCAAGATTGGCATACTTGGTGACTTGGTGAAATCCAATGTTTTTCAAAATAAGAAGCAGAGGGAACTAAGAAAGAAGATGAAGAGAATGGCTATATACAATAATGACTTTCTTAACCCGACAAAGAAAAATGTATGCCCTAGGAACCTTTCACGCACATTTCATTGATCGATTTTCATACATAGGACACAGGTTGTGCATTCTTAATATAAATAATATTCGACGAATCTGTGCCTTATTATCAGATAAACCTAACATTCTCTTTCTTCGGATTAAGGAATACCAACAATAAATATCACGTTCGAACCGATTGAAAACTAGCTTACCGCTGAAACACTTACGTTATCGAATGCGAACAAAATGAAAGAATGAACAGTTTTGTGGAAACCTAGCTCCCTTGCCGATCTGGATGGATTTTCTCCTGTTACTAGGACTCCCTGCATAAATGACAGCATCTACCTCAATATGGACTTCTTACTCGTAAGGTTTTGGAGTATTCAGAATTTCTCGAGCAATACCTGTAAATCAAATGAGTCGAGTTGAATAATCATATGAAGCTCAGCATTCATCCAGTTATCCTTCCTAAAATTTTTCCTAGTTATACCGCATGGGAAACATTTTGATCACTCCAACCATCAATTGGTTCAACAGTATGGATCCTTCAAAAACCTAATCATCACTCAGCACCAACCATTTCTTTACTTAAATACCTCTCGATTTCTTTCTTTCCATGTGCACTCGCATAATCAAGCGCCACGGATCCATTAACATCTTTAGTCTTGATATTTGCACCGCTATCAAGCAATAACTGAACCATTTTCAAATCAGAATGCTGTGCCGCATGCATTAAGGGCGTTCTACCCCATTGGGTGATACCAATACAGCTATATTCATACTCGCTGTTATCTTCTAATTGGTATTTATGATTAACATCAGCTCCATTCGCTAAAAGAACCCGAGCTGATTCATGATACTTAAACTGGACTGCATAATATAAAGGGGTCTTCCCAAACTCATTTTGGTGATTTGGGTCAAAACCAGCGCGCAGCAGGATTCTTAAATGAGCAGGGCTTCCAATTGCGTTTGAAATTACAGATTCAGATCTACCTTCTAGATGGGTATTTGAAATTGAGCTTACCAACTCTTCTATAAGACTATTGGGGGGTGAGTGGAAAAGAAGCCGCCTAAGGCTATTCAATTTTTGCACATCTGAAGCGTGCTGTAGAGAATTTAAAAAATCGTCATAGTGACCGCTCATAGCTTGGTCTGTATGTTCAATCATTTCCTCTGGTTCCCAGCTAGAGGGAAAACTTCCAAATCCCCAATTTGATATGTCAGTTAAAGCCATATCCGCATACTTTTGCGCTTTTTGGGTGTCAATGAGATGATTTTCTTTATACCACTCGATTAGTAATGACCTAACTCTTTCTGATTCTTTCTCAAATTCTTCATAAACCCTACGATTGTATGGGCTGTGGTAACTCCATTCCTGAAAGAATTTAGAACTTCTTGCAGAAGCCTTTATTGATTCAGAAGGAAATCCTTGCGGGTAATATCCAAGCCAAGCTAGTCCAAAGCTCTGATATCGGCTCTGGGCATGCACAATCGAGCCAGTACATATCCTAGGCAATGTTGCAGGCTGCCTGATTACATCTGCTTTCGATAAAATTGGATGTAGAAAAGTAAGTTGGCCGAGACTTTGGGGGCACTGGTAATCTACTTGATTTGGCGAACCAGCACCTGACCCGAGATCAACTACTTCCGCATTGAAAACAGCCTCAGGTGATTGTTCCATTTCAACGCACGTAATTTTTCCATCTGCCCATGGGTTCTGATCTGCATTCACCCAACCCGATAAGAAAAATAAGATCAGTACTTTTGCAAATAATTTCTGCTCGCTTATCACAGCTACTTTCCTCCAATGAAAAAGAATACGTCCGATTACGGTTATACTGACTCTTAAACAGAGTCCTTAGTAACCATATCTTGTATAGGCTTAGTAGCTCTACCTGATACAAAGTTAGGAATTTTATTTGTGATCACTAGTTTCGGGTATTGCTCAATTGAAAAGCTCAAACCGTAAGCTAGAGACAGCCTTCGGTAGGTATTGTCATCAATACCACAGTCCCTAACTTTGGAGGGCGTGGAAAGATTGGTTAATCTGAAAGAAATTGTTGGTTTATTAAAAGCATTACTTGGAGGAGTCGCTTCAAATACAGTTCGATAATTCTCAATTTCACTGCCACCGCCACAGATGATTACAGGTAGTTCTAACCAATCTTCAATTGGTCTGGGGTACTTGTGTTGCTTAGTTGCACGAAAAAGATTCAGGGTATTCTTATCATATTCCTCAATAAATTCTTTATCTGGATCGAAGCTGGCAGAGAGAAGGGTTTTCGGGATGTATCCGGTCCAACTATCTGGAATAGACTGATTGATGTCTGAGATCTTTAACAGATTTTGGAGATATTCTGTAACAATATTATCTGCATTAGATGGGCAATCGAGTAGGTACTGGATACGGTTTCTGTGAAAATGCACAACACCGTTGTTCTCTACTCTAGTATTAAGGAAGTGCAAACCTTGCTTAAGGTCTTGGCCGGTAACACTGAAAACCCCGTGATCTACCGTTCCAGCGCCAATATCCATTACAGACATCAGTCTACTGCTTTTATCCCATATATCTGAGCGCATTACAGCATAGATTTGCGCCGCGATTTCAGGAATTAGCGCAATCTGATGCTGTTTTGAGGCTACATACTCTTCCTTTTCCCACTCCCTCTCAAGGTAGAGTTTTTTCAGCTCGCAAATAGATATACCATCGCTTTCAATTTTTGAAGCTGCATATCCCAGTTCAAAAAGTTCCTCAAACCTTTGCCTAGATTTACCCAGATTATGAATTGAAGCAGGGATACCAAAATTGATCTCCCAAATTAGCAACTTATTCTTAAAGGCATCAAAGTACTCATTGAACAACCAGCTCCGAATATACCTTAGTGTGCAACCGATAAATGCAGCAGCTAGGATGAGATCGTCTTCACTGGGTGCTTCACCGAGTAAAGGAATTTTTAAGTCACGATAAATTTGATCACTGCCATTAGAGTGTATGGAAGCAATATCTTCATTCACGAAAAGAGTACTGGGTAGGAAATAGGGATTGGATGGGCTATTCGTGAATTTAACCGGGATAAAGCTTTCATCAGAAGTTTGAATCATGACTTTGATAGACGATGTACCAAAATCGAAGCCGACTCTAAGTTGATCAAGATTATTTACATCTCCATCCCAATTTAAGTTTTCGCAGCAGCCAGAATCCTTTTGTTGTAAGGCATCATAGTTATTTCTACCCGGCTTCCATTCAAGACTAAGTACTTCAGGGAATTTAATATGGGGTAATGGCGGCTTTTCAGATATCGCTTCTCCTATAGAAGACGTTTGACTATACGCAGCCTGTATAGCTTCTGTCGAAATTCCGCTGTGGAATGCAGGTTTACGCTTATTGGATTTACTAGGGTTACGGCTCTTATGATTTGCCGCCAAAGCCTTTTGCTCTTTCCTTTTCCTCTTTTTCTTGCGTGCATTTTTTGTGGGCTTGTTCGTTTCATTCGCCTTTATGCTCTTAGAGCCTGCAATGCCAAGCTTACGTAGCTGTTCTGATAAAGAATCTGTCATGTCCTAACTTCCGTGTGTGATACATAGCTTATGCCACCCTAACAACCCCAAGGCTAACGTCCCGAGGATCAAAAAATATTTTCCTTTTGCCATCGAGATATTCTGTTTTTTCAAACAAACGCTCTTCTAGCTTAGCAATTTTACCCTTGTTTGCAGGTATAACTTTTGTCTTCCCTTCTGCTGCTAACCGCAAGATACGCTGTTCGATCTTTCGGATCTGGGCATTTATATGTTCTGTGAATGACAAAATCTGCTGATCGATGTAGTCATCGTTCGTGCGCACGGCTTCTTCATGAAAAGCAGCGCCTTCTTTATCCAAAGCGACTATAAGCTCCTGCACAATTTCATAAGCTCTATTGTTATCAAAGGCAGTGGCACTTGAAACAATATTGGAACCCAACAGTGATGCTGCATTCAGCAACTTCTCAGCAGAAACTTTTGGTAAATAATCGCCTGTTTTTATATTGGCAGCTCTAATAACCAAGTGTTCTTGTGTTTTAGCTCCGGCAACTGACCAACGTTTAATGACAAATGCATAGTCACCTTTTTCCACTTCTGAGATTTGAAGCTGGGGAACTTGTGAACAAACAACTGGGAAATAACTAGCTTTACCATTTTGAATAGATTCAGAAATAAATCTAACGAGTGGGTGCATTTGTGTGATGTATTCGTCGAGAGATGTTTCTACCTTATTAGAAAAAACAAAATTCACACCACTTGTGGTTTGTGTAGTCACCCTAGTTTTTTGGCTTTGAGGGTTTCTACTCAAGTAGTCTGAGAAATCTTGCCTAGCCCCTTTAGACAGTAATATTATGCAAGCCAGTTTTTCCTCGTCCACGATCTGAATATCTGTTCCGGGATACTGAAGCGATAAAAAATCCCGGCAATACGTATAGATATCGAATCCCTTGATATAACGGCCTAATTCTTTTGCCGCTTTTACTTGATTCAGGATGTAACTTCCATGTGCCAATAAATGACCTGCAGACTCCTCTAGAGAGCTATTCTGCTTGTTTATATTTGCAATTGCCTGCTCTGTCTGGGCGATACGTTCCTCTTCCTCTTTCCGACTAAGCTGATGTAAAAATAGATCCTGTGTCAGCTTGTTGATTTCGATACCTAGAACAGCCTCCATATCCCCCAGTGCGTGTTTAAATATTTGGAGGCGGTCAAACAATCGACCATAGATTCGGTCATCAATGGTATCTTGATAGAACAAATTCCAAATTAGGATTTTCTCCGCTTTCTGGCCGATTCGGTCGATCCTACCTATTCTCTGTTCCACCCTCATCGGATTCCAAGGTAGATCATAATTTATCAGCAAACTACAAAATTGAAGGTCAACACCCTCACTAGCAACCTCTGAAGCGAGTAGCAATGAAGGACCATGAGATGAAGCGAATTCTGATAACACTTGTTGCTTATCTTCACGAGACATTCCGCCAATTACTTTAATCGTCTCGATAGAGGCCTCTGCAAAGCATTCCTCAAGATAAGACAGAGTTTCCTTGTAGAAAGAAAAAATGATCACTTTCTGATTAGGGTAGTTAGCCCAATAGTCTTTTAAATTCTGTAACACCAATTTGAACTTGGTGTCATTAGATTTAAGTTTTTCAAAGTTTACCCCCAAGTCCTTTGAAATGGAGATAAGTTCAGAAATCAATGGCCCTGTCGTTTTTCGGCTGGATTCAGTACCTGTTTCCCACAGAAGTTCATTATCAATATCCTTATGCCGATTGAGCCATGACCGTAATGCGGCAGGCATGCTGCTTGAGATCTGACGCTGCGGAATGGTCAAAATCAAACCTTCTGATAAGCCTTCTGATATACAAAATGACCGAACTTTTTCTGTCACCTGTTCATAGAACCTTTCCTCATCAGTATTCATTTCTGCTCTTAAAGCGTTCGTATCCCTCAATACGCGCCATTCATGCACTTCACGCTTTCTTGTTCTGGAGATTGATCTATTCAGCAGGTTAATTTTTTCAATTTTCTCAGCGAGTTCAGCTCTAAATTCTGGCGATAAAAATTGATTAGATTCAGGCGGGTTAGCTAGATAGGCAGCAATCTGTCGATTATTTCTAAAAAATGAATGCTTCTGAATGCTTTCCAAGTTGGAAACAAAAGATTCAGGATCACACTCGTTTCTGAGTATTGACTCTCTTAGGTCTACAAGGGGTTTATTTGCCGTCAAGATACGCTGAAAGCTATCCAAGTTATTGAAACTGTTTTCATCTATTAGATGTAACAGTTCATAAAGGTCTTGGTTCTTGAGCTGAATAGGAGTAGCGGAAAGAAGCACCACTCCATCAGAGACTGGCCTTAACAGTTTACCTAACTTAGAGGTCTGACTTTCAGGGTTTCTAAAATAATGAGCCTCATCAATAATGGTCAGGTCAAACAAAGGAGCTTGGTAAGCCTTTTCATCGAAATATGCTGCAACTTTGGCTGCAGCTGTTTCAACTTCTTCCGCCTCCCAACCCTTAGGGGGTCTCAAGGCCTGCATACTTATAATTGCAGCAAACTCTTTAATTGAGCCTTGATCATGCTTCTTCAGTAAAGATAACAATTCATCAGCATTACAAATCTTGGCTTGAATACCAAACCGATTCTGAAGCTCATCCTCCCACTTATTTCTCAACATGGCAGGACAAACAACCAGCAAAGTCTTTGCTTGCTCTCTTGCTCGAACCTCTGTCCAAATCAGTCCAGCTTCGATTGTTTTACCAAGACCAACCTCATCCGCAATGAGGATACCCCGACTTGGTGATTCAAGATAATTCAGTACAGGTTTGAATTGGTAAGGATAGAAGTCTGTATTTGACGCTTCCATTGAATATATAAGATTGGCCAATTTACCGGTCAACCGACTGTGGGTAAGCGCCCCACGAAGATGCTCTATCCCTTTGAACTTTCCGGTTTTAAGCAATTCTAGAGGGTCTTCATCAGCTAGATCATTAGATACACTTTCCAGCATATTCTCAGGATAAAACTGGTTCCCGTCAGGGAATTGAACTTGTAAACGGCAAACAGGCCCTAGTTGCTGTGATTTACCAGTTAAATATCCAATTCTAGTGGGGTCTGTTTTTAATCTTACTTGTTTCCCAGACACATCAATTCCTTTGAATTTGAAGCCGATTGATTAGATTAATCCACTCCGAAGTTAATCTCTACTAGATTGAATGATCTTCCTGTTATAAGTTGTTGTAAAAAGGATACCAAGAATGCCTTACCCTATAGAAAGGAAGCTAGTCATCGCCGTATCTTCGAGTGCGCTGTTTGATTTATCAGAATCTAATGCGGTCTTTGAAGAAAAAGGTCCTAGAGCGTACCAAAAGTTTCAAGAAAAAAACTTAGATAAAGTTCTAGATAAGGGCGTTGCATTTCCATTTATAAAGCGATTTCTAAACATTAACTCACGTTTCAGCGAACAAATTCCGGTTGAAGTTGTGTTGTTATCTCGAAATTCAGCGGAAACAGGTCGAAGAGTCTTCAGATCTATCAACCACTATGGATTAGATATTACTAGAGCTGCCTTTTTACAGGGTAAATCACCTTATGAATATGTCCCTGCATTCAACGCATCTTTATTCCTTTCTGCTCGTAAAGATGATGTTTCTATGGCTATAGATGCGGGTTACCCTGCAGGTGTTGTACTACCTAGTAAGGTTGTAGATGATGACGAAGCAGAAGAATTACGTATCGCTTTCGACTTCGACGGTGTAATTGCTGATGATGAGGCCGAATCAATTTATAAAGGTGGTGATTTACCCGACTTTTATGATCATGAGGTGACAAATTCTCATATCCCCCACCAGCCCGGTCCACTCGCAGATTTGTTCCAAAAGCTCTCTTTTATGCAGAAACTTGAAGATAGAGAGGAAGAAAGAGATCGCGATTATCAACGCATTATTCGAACAGCAATAGTTACCGCAAGAAACGCTCCAGCGCATGAAAGGGTTATCACAACTTTAGAGCACTGGGGAGTTAGCCCAAATGAAACTTTTTTTCTAGGTGGAATGGCCAAAGATAGAATTCTATCTAGGTTTAAACCGCATATGTTTTTTGATGATCAACGAAGCCACCTTACCTCAGAGGAAGGAAATATACCGATGGTACACATCCCATTCGGGATTGCTAATCAACAAGGTAATGACTAAAGCAAACAACCAAAATTTTATAAAACATCCAGTTAACAATCGAAATGGATGATGGAAAAACCAATCAGGAAGGAAGAATGAACTTCGAAGATTATCAGAATGTGATTAGGGATGATTTGTCTACTTGTCTTGATAGCATGGGGGTACAGCCAATCCTTTTTTTTGGATCAGGCATGTCACAAAGGTATATTGAAACACCTTCGTGGTACGGACTATTAGAACAACTAGCCGAGCAATGCCCCAAAATTGACAAGAATATTGCCTACTACAAGCAGAAACATAATGACCCAATAGAAATCGGAACAGAATTTGCCGAACTGATAAGAGAATGGGCATGGGAGGAGCAAGATCGGTTTCCGGCTGAGTTATTTGAGACCAATCAGCCCGCAGATATTTATATTAAGTATCTTGTCTCAGAAATTTTCTCAGGAGATTCGTCAGCAGCTGTAGCTGAACATAAAAACTATACTGATGAAATTGAAGCCCTAAAAAGTGTAAATCCCTTTGCTGTCATTACAACTAACTATGATGACTTGCTAGAGTGCATTTTTGAAGGATATACGCCAGTTATTGGACAAGAAATCTTAAGAGCGAACTACGCGTCTGTTGGTGAGATTATTAAAATACATGGATGCGCCTCAAGCCCAGATAGCATTGTGCTCACTAAAGAGGATTACGCAAACTTCAGTCTTAAGAAGAAATATCTGAGTGCGAAACTCCTTACATTTTTTGCAGAACACCCTCTGATTATCATGGGGTACAGTGCCCAAGATCCAAATATAAGAGCCATCCTATCTGATATTGATGAAATCCTTGCTCCTGACAATGAATTGATACCTAATATTTACCTAATCGAGTGGGATGCAGATGCAGAGGGTACAGGAAAGCACCCAATTGAGAGGCTCATACCGATTGATTCTGACAGAAGTGTTAGGGTAAAAAGCATAAAAGCAAATTGTTTCAAATGGATTTATGAAACTCTATCCTCAAATGAAGCCATTGGACAAATTAACCCAAAGCTTCTCCGATCTGTGCTTGCAAGAACTTATAAGCTAGTTAGGCACGATATTCCTAAGAAAACAGTAGAGGTCGATTTTCAGATTCTTGAGCATGCTGTATCCTCAGATGAAGATTTCGCCAAGCTTTACGGCATAACCACTCTAGACGATCCATCAGCCATTAATGCGGCTTATCCCTACTCTTTAAGTAACGTTGCAACAGAGCTAGGTTACTCTTATTGGCATTATGCAAATGAGCTTATAAAGGAAATTGAGTCCGATCAGGGTGAAAATTTAAAGAACAGTGACAATAGATACCATGTAGCCATTAAAGCAGGGAACAAAGTCCAAGCTCATAAGTACTCACAAGCAGCAGTAGACCTTCTAAGAAAGGTTAAGGATGGGGATGAATATTGTTATGAACCATGAAAGCCTATCATAAATCCCTTTAGCCCAGATCTCAGCTGACAGTTACCCGTTTTTCCAGCACTACTGACAGATTAGATTTGGGCTAAATTCTTTTCAGTCCAAATCTCTTTACCATCAAGTAACAGACCTATTACTCTACCACTATTTTCTTTATCTAAGGGTCAATCAGGGTTACACGTATCTAGTACGTGCCAAATAGCCTGTCTCCAGTGTCAGGTCCCATCCCTCCTACGACAGTTTTTACTTTTGCCCCTTTAAATTTCCTTGCCGAAACTCTCACAGAGATTATATTGAGTTCATTCGCAAGAACTTGTGCAGATTCAGGCATCACGATTGTAGCTACAACGGAGTCTTTAGCTTGCGCCTTCTCCAGTTGGTCTAACACTTGAAAAACACTCTTACCAGTATTCACAACAGCATCGACGATCACTACTTTTTTCCCAGAAAGTTCATCTAAATCTTCTTGGGCTAAGCCTTCTTTTTCAGCGAAATACACAGAAACTTGGTAATTCAAAGATTCCAGAGAATCTGCGACTCCTAGACCAAAATTTAATCCTGCCCTCATAAGGATCACTACAGCATAGTTAGCTGTATCAGACAGAAAAAGATTAACAATGTGATCGGCAGCAACTTCACCTAGTTCATAGTGCGCCTTGCGAAGAGCAGCGCCTCCGCAGGATGACTGGCTTTTAGTCAAACCCAGCGCTGTGAGTTTTGATGCATCAAGAAGATTCTCTAGAACGATTAAACTCATCTTAATTACTCCAATTCACTTGAGGAATTGAATATTTGTGCACGGTAGAGAAAACTTGCTGAAGATTAGAACTCTCTGATTGCTTCAAATATGAACACACAGCCTTGTTTAATTTTGAATGGGCTACCAACAAACCCAAATCAGATGCTTCCAGCATTGGGATATCAATCACCGAGTCCCCAAGGGCCGTAACTCTGATGCCCTTTGCTTTCAAGGCCTTTACTACTGCTTTCTTAAACGCTGGCGTAACGATCAATTGAGAATCCATTACACTGTTCCCAAGACTACAATCAACCTGTAACTCATTGGCAAGCTTATGGGACCAAATATCAAGTAACCCTGAAGTAAGGGCTAAGGTTAATTCATGCGTATCACTCTCTATCAAATCAACAACTTGGCTGGATAACTCAATCCGATCGCATGCATTTTGAGCGGCAAGCTTTAGTTCTTTTGGTGAAAAGGCTCCTAGCATCCGATTTACCTTGAAGAATTGATAGCTGGTATACCTATCTCCGAGATATATCTTTTTCAACTGCTGTTTATCTATACCCAGTTCCTGACACAGTACAAACGTGGTGTCATTCATCGAGAGGGTATTGTCACAATCCATAACCAAAGCACTTTTAGGTACTTCACTTCGATCCAATAAAACTGAATCAATCGCAGATTGCGCAAGCTTTTCAAAGTTGTAGAATTTTTCGAAATTCAGTACCCAAGTAGCTATGAACTCAATGCAAGAATTCGTATCTTCATCAAGGATAATAAGCTCCTTTCCAAGTAGCTCGCACACCTTTGACATTGCCCCTTTCTCAAAAGACTTCCAGCAATCAATATCCTCAACGGTAATCTCTAAGTTCTGCTTTTCGCCCTCACTTTTTCTGGAAATTTCGCGAATTAGCTCAGATTTAGTGTCCATATAGAAAAAGTGGTCGTAACAATCTCTATCTGCATCTGTGAATACTACTTTAAAGCTTCCCTCTTCAGGGAAGGAATAGTGCCCATCAACAAATACAATATCATTCGACCCATTCGCCTCATTTACGAAATCGACGAACCGGTTTCGAAGTTCGTGCTTCTGACCCTCAGCAAGTTTCGGAAATTTCATGCCATAACTTTTTTCTGCCATTTGATTAAGCAGTTGTGACCCTTTTATATGGCTGACGCGCAGACCTAACAAGATTAAATGGTTTGATGCATGCTCGATAAGGTAATCCTTACCCGATCTGGATGTGCCGTATATTGCTATCTTCATGTACTTGCTTCCCTACATAAGTATCGTAATAACATTGCCCGCCCTTCAAAGGTTTCATACGGAGCATGAGTTCTTCCAATTCAACTAATGGCATATCAAAGGGGCCGTAATTGTATTGCTCATTGCCGTAAAAACGACCACATGGGTAGATTCCACGTTTCGTGATAAAAATATTTGTTTTTCCTACTCCACATAAAGAACCGTACATGGTGCAATCATATTGCTTCTTTTTTTCCTCATTCAATTGACGCACTTCAAATTGACTACCCTTAAAAAACTCTAGCAAGCCCTGATACTCCATGGCTGAAACAACAAGACTTTCATCGTGAGAATCAAACAACCGTGAAAACGTGACATCCTTAAAGTTCTCATCAGATAGGAACTCGAACAGCTTGACTTGGTTTTTTAAAGTTTCTTGATGAACCGTACAATTGATAGGAGGCTTCTCATTAAACTTAGTTTCATATCGCTGAACGCCTTTGAAAACCCGATCAAATTGTTCACGACCGATATTGTGAAGTTCTTCATATCCATCTACTGAAAAGCACAATTTGATTAAATCGCGATTTTCATAAAAGAAATCAATAATTTTCTGGTTTAGTACAGTCCCGTTTGTAATGGTGTAAAACTTGAGTTGGCTATAGCCCTTGTCCTTCACATGCTCTATCAAAGCTTGGATTTTCTTGAACTGCATCATAGGTTCACCTGAACCTACAATGCCGACTTTAAAACTAGGCAAATTATTTTCAACGCAGTAGTGCACAATCTGATCGGTGATTACTGCAAGCTCGGTGAAGGAGAACTCTTGTGGTGAACCACTGAGTTTACCGTTGTCTTCGTTGTGAAAATGGCAATAGGCACATTTCAAGTTACATCTCTCGCCGAGTGAGATACATGCTCTATCAATCATTTTGTGCCTCAAATAATTTAGAAATTTGGCTTGGTTTCAGTTTTTTTGGATTGAGGTAGTCACGCGCTACTTTATTTTCTTTTGAACGAATATTGGTATCAGTGACATCAGCTAGTATGTTGATAATTAACGCATGATTTTTGATGCAAGCTTTTGTTAATGCTGTATACCCGTTCGCATCTTGCTGGTTAGCACACGCACCATGTTCAAGAAAATAATTCACCCCATCGGTAAAACCGCTCCAAGCGGAAACCATTAACGGAGTATTACCAGCATTCTTACCCAGACTCCCGATTCCAATATCCGCCCCTCCTTCAGTGAGTAAGCGAATGGATTTCATGTCTTTAAGTTGAGTGGCATGATGAACTGCGGAAAAGAAATATTTATGTTTATCTAATGAGTCAATATGAAGGTTCGGCAAACCCAAAAGGTATTCAATAACGTCGTATTTCCTTCTACGAACAGCTCCAATTAAAGGAGTTAACCCTGTATCAGGGTCGTAAAAATTTATATCAATTTCTTTAGAATAAAGGCTTTTAACTACCTTCAATTCCTTGTTGTAAACAGCCTCAAAAAACTCAATAGATCTCAAATGGTCATATTTTGTCGTGTCAACGTTAGTGAAATCTCGTGAGTAATCCGCAGGTGTAATTGCTGTAATGCTATTGTAGCTCTCAACCAGAAACTGAAAGTAAATATCATCGGAGAGAACAAAGATTTCATCATGAGGCTTCGCTCTAGCGCAACGAATCGCAACGTCGGCAATTTTTTCGTCAGCATTGCCAGTCGTCCTCTCATTTTTTGAAATGGTGATTGACGTTTTCTCATTGTTTATCCAACTCATTACTAGCCAAGCTTTCTGCTTTATAGCTGGTTTTTTCTTTGAGTCCTTTAGACTATTTAATTCAGAAATAACGATGTCCGGCACAATCACTTGATCGAACGAATCGTTCAATTCACTGAGCAATGCAGGCCGTTTGATCAAAGCAGAGGTATCTACGACAACGACCCTCTTAGAGTTAGAAGTGATCCCTAAAATCATATCCGCCGAAACACCAAACTCCTTGGAAAGCCGAGTTAAGTGAGACGATGAAGGCTCCGCTTTTCCTGATTCCCAGTTTGATATCGTTGGTCTTGACACGGATAGCTTCTCTGCAAGAACCTCCTGCGACCAATTCTTATCCTCACGGAAGCTTTTGATATTACTTCCAATAAGCTCTGTAATCATTCTTTACAATTCCTTTGTGAAACATCTACTTAAGCCAATTTGTGTACTGGATATTACTCATGAAACAATCATATAAAAAGAAATAAACGACAGATGTAAGTGATTCTTACATCTTGTAATGAATACTGACGGAAAAAAGAAATATATGGATCGCCTAGCATTCTGTAGACGCTTACTGCTTGTCTATCTGGCAGAGGCTCAGTTGTCGGAAGGCCAGATGAGGTCTAAACCACTACACATAGATAATGCCAGTCGAATTTAATTTATCGGTTATATGAAGCGCATGGATAAGTTGAAATATTGCTCTTTAGCGCAGTCAATTATTAAAATTTGATCTACTACTTTGCTTAGCTTTCTTCTTATCTCTTACCCATAAAACTGAACCATTGGTCTTTTTCATCTCAAATAAATCGATAGCCATGAATAGATCACTCAGTTTTTTGAAACCATAATTTCTCTGATCAAAAGACGCATGATTCGAAATGTGCGTACCTATTGGACCTAACATGGCCCAACCATCATCTTCTTCGACAGCCTCTATGGCCTGCCTGAGTAGGTTGATAAGCTTTGTGTCACCGTTAATACTTCGACCTTGTATAAGTACTGGTTGTTTTGTCTCTTCCTCATCATCTAAATATAAAAAGCGGGAACAGCTGTTAACAAAGGCTAAAGGTGCTTTACGTTCTCCAAACCCGATAACAAATTTCCCGTCAGCCAGTGAACGCGTCACAAGTGGAGTGAAATCACAGTCAGAAGACACAAGGCAGATAATTTCAATCTCTTTAGTGTAGAGCACATCCATTACATCAATCACTAAAGCCATATCAGTAGCATTTTTACCTTTAGTTAAATCAAACTGCTGAATGGGTTGTATGGCAAACTCATGAAGCACGTCTTCCCAAGGTTTCAGGTTGGGACTTTTCCAGTTTCCATAAGCTTTACGTATTGTTACAACTCCATACCGGGCTAGCTCTGATAAAACTTGATCGACATTCTTTGCTGGTGCGTTGTCTGCATCAATAAAAACAGCTATTTTTTCTTTGTCCTTCATGAAAGGCTATCCCTAATCTGCTTTGGTTTTGTTGATAATTGCTCTTCGCAATTTGTTGGCTGTGAGTTGAGCTTCCTGTATTTTTTCCAGAATCAATTTCCAGTGATTCCAATGCTTTTCCCATAATTCAGAGCCAGCCAATAGTTCAAAGTCCATCGGTTTTACATCACCCCATTCTTCATATTTAGTAAGGTTGTTTATTCGCGACTCTAGATCTGGAATGCCTCTGGAATGGGGTGAAAGCTTCGCTGAACTTGTAATCCAGCCCCTCCAAGGCTTATTTCCTTTGGATTGATTGCATTTACCACATGCTGGAACTAAGTTTTGTATCTCAGATATATAGCCCGTAGGGCGGTGCTCTTTAACCAAGGCACGCAAATGATCCCACTCTGTTGCAGTATCACCACAGTAGGCACACTCCAGATTTTCTGGATCATTTTTGAGGATACTTAAAGCATGCTTAATTTCTTCATTCGACGGAGGGATTACGGGTATAACTGAATTAATAAATGCATTCGTTATGCTTGAGGTTCGACTGGTGACCTTTGTTACTGTAGGCATTCTAAATGCGGCTTGATACTTTGAATTGTTTTCCGAGTGATTCAGCTCGGTTGCAGATGTCCTTATCAATATCTCTCAGAAGAGCCTTGGCCTGTCTTGACAATTTTTTACTGATACCCGATTCAAGAACAATTTCTAAAGCTTGTGACTTAAGGCCTGCGTTCAAAATCGACCTTATTTTTGAAACACGTGTACGACTGGAATTCTTCATATAGTTACAATCTCTTGAAATGATATCTGCAATTTCCGTATTAGTTAGACTTAGATCCTCGCAAAGCTCTACATAACGAACAAAACAACCTTTACCAATGGCTTTTAGCGCATGATCTAAATCCATCATTAACGTCCTTATTTAAAGTATTTCCGGGTGTGTTTACACTGATCATCTTTGATCCCATAGCCAGTACAGCCCCAAAACTTACCGAATTTACCATCACGCAATTTCATTGGTCTGCCACACTTAGAGCAAATTGGCATTTCATTCTTGCACCTAGCATTGTTGCATTTGGTCGAGTCTCGATCATCTAAAGATGGGGAGCCACATTTTGGACAAACCCTAGGTTTTGATTTGCAATTACGTCCTGTAGTACACGAGTAGAAATTACCAAACTGCCCGTTCTGAAGCCGGAAGTAACCCGTTGAGCAAACATGGCACTTAAAAATTTTCCGGTACTCTTCTTTGAATGTTGAAGATGCTATGTGCACTTTGTATTTTGGTGAAAGCATTTCGGTAATGAATTCAGAAGGAGCAAACGGGTCGGCAAGAATGTAGCTCTTTTTTCTCGCTCTGGTAAGCGCTACATACAATAGCCTTCTCTCTTCTGAATGTTCAAAGGTATCAAGTGTAGGCAAAAGGGCTTCTACAACAGCTTCTTCCTTATTCATGTTGGGAAAGCCTGTTTTTCCTTGAAAAAAACCAATCAGAATACAGTAATCAGCTTCAAGTCCTTTTGAACCATGGAACGTCCAGTATTTTATAGGTTGCTTGATAGAGGATGAGTGAATGGCATCGCGAGTATTTCTCAGTAAGTAGTTGTAACGAGCTAATACTGCGATAGATGCTGATGGGTCGTTCTCAAGAATTTTGCCAATGATCTGCTTAGTACGTTCTTCAATGTTATTGTCAGAACCGACCTTGGTATCAAGCAAATAAACTTGCGGTTTGGATACTACATCGTGCGTCACAACCTCTTTTCGATATTGCTCAGGGTTTTCCATTACGAAAGTACCTGCTGTATGAGCAATACTGCTGTTATATCTAAAAGTCTTTTCCAGCTTTGTCAGAGAATATGAACCAACCATCTCATCAAAGCGTGTAGTTAATTCAAGCTTACCACCTGAAAAACGATAGATTGATTGCCAATCATCTCCAACGACAGTCAATGTTGGATTCGGACCGTTTATAACCAACGAATTCAAGAAGTTCATTCGCGCCATAGAGATGTCCTGAAATTCGTCTACCAATATGTATTTCCATGCTGGTTTATATTTATTGGAACCTACTACTTCTGTAGCACGCAGAATCATGTCATCAAAATCGATCTCATCCTTCTCTATGAGGCAAGACCTATACGCATCGTGGAAATCGATGAGCAAAGCAGCATATTTATCTGCATTGGGTACGTTATTGCTGACTAACCTAGCGATGATTTGATCATGACTGAGACATTCAATACGGATAGCTTCTAGGCATTTTAGATAATGCTCAACTCCTTGGTTAAATGCCCCTGTTTCCTTTAGTTTTTCGAAGATTTCAGTGAAAGGCCTTTTTTCATGGGGGATACTTTCTTGCTCTATCAGTTCTTCCAGCCGTGTCTCAAGTTGACCTTCAACCCAGTCATAATGGTAAGTTTCTAAAAGCGTTGTTTCACATTCTTGATGTAATTCACGTTTTTTTAGAATAGATTCATTGTACAGATGCTTATCAATATCAGGTCGGGTATTGCCACTTCGATCAATACCAAAATGTTCTAGGTAAATGTCAGTGTCAGTGAAGTGAAAGTCGGGCTTATAGTCATACCCAATTTCTATCCGCCTTTTAGTTTTATAATTACCTTCATACTCATAATCGACGCAGTTCATAAAGAACCAATTCGCAATACATAGTTCTTGATAACCGCGTACAAGCTCGCCATTCAATGCCCTGTATTCATTATCGCGAATATATGCGTCGTACTCTTCTTTCGTCTTGAAATCGAATGGGTTTATGGGCTGATACATTAATTCGACAAAGTTTTTCATCGAACTAGGGTTTGCCTGAATATAAGAGGTAAACCATTCAGTTGCCCATTCGAGAAGGAGTACGCGGTCTTCAGAAAAGCGAGATAAGCGTGGTCTAATACCAGACTCAATAAGAATGTTCCGCCCTAGCGCATGAAATGTCCTAATCTCAGGAAGAGTGGATGTATCCAATTTCGCGCAATTGGCGCGAAGTATCATCCTCTCCTTTAATTCTTCTGCTGCTGCCTTATTGTAGGCAAGCACCAAGATTTCATTCGGCGAGCATTTACCCGAATCGATGAGGTCAAGAGTTTTAGCTACCATCACCGATGTCTTACCGGTACCTGCTGCAGCAAGTACAAGGTTTCGATCATTATCTCTAATTACAGCCAAGCGTTGTTGATCGGTTAGTGGATTGGATTCAATGACATCATAAAATTGTAATCGCTGATTTAACCGATACTTCTCATATGCTTTGCGTAACTCATTGCAGCTAGCAGATATAGGATAAGAAACCCTCAATAATTTGATCTTTTCTAAGACCTGATCATCGAAACCCTTTCGACCTCTACTTTCACATAGCGAATCATAGAACTGTAAAGTCTGCGAAACTATTTCATCTAGTAAAGGTACATCTGAATCACGTAAAAAAGAGGTAATAGCTCGATCCTGAAAGCGTTTATATGTCTTCCGTATATGATTCGTCACAACCGATACAAGGTATGACGCTATATGGTCAAATATCTTGCTAGTTTCGTTTTTTTTAAGGAAACGAGAGGTATATGTACGTTCAGAGGTAGAGAAGATTATGGAGCTTCCCAAAAAACTATGGACCACCTTAGGGAATTGATTAAGGGAATCGATTGGTATCGTGGAACTAGAAGAATCAGTGATAAGAATTAGCTGTTCGCCGCGCACAGAAACACTACTATTCTTATAGCCTAAAAACGTTCCTAATAAGTTTACATGACAAGTATGCTCAATCATGTAGCAGGCAATCCTTTCCTATGTGCACCTACCATGAAAGATCTAAATCTAATGGTAAGTAAAAACCCAAAATTCACTACGAGTTAAGTATATTGAACATATCAAGGTGGATTAGCAATAGAACAGGAGGGATTCCATATCACCCAATTTATCAATAGGGTAACCCAATTAAAGAAACATCGTTAATGCAAATTTATGAAGCGTTAGAAATTGGCACACTCAAGTCATCGGGCACCAACACAACAGGCCGAGGGAGAGGTGCAACCATCATTTCACAAAGTATCAACTGAATATCCACCAGCTTTGATTTGATATCAACAACCTGCTTGTCATCAATACTCTGCTCTAAATCCATGAGTTTGACGACAACCGATTCAATCTGATTGTTATCAATAGCGTTATTTGTCATCAACACATCCTCTTTTTTGTCATCAATAAGCACGTTGTTATCAATACATACTTTGACTTCAACACACCGTTATTTGATTTCAATACACGTTCATTACAACTAGCATTCGCATTCAAGAACGGGAGCGTTGCTCAGAAAAGTCGTTATTCGCGACCGTTCTTGATCATTGAAATCAACAAACTTCTTTGATGACAACACGTGACTTTGAAGTCAATAAAACACCTGCTTGACGACAAAAGTGATCTTGAAGTCAAATTGAATAAATCTCACTGCTAGCGTTATTAGCTTTTTTAATCGTTCGATGCAATAAAGCTGAATGTACTAACTCGCACATATCATCACCGTGATGTCGATATAAAATATTACTGTCGGATTTATCACATTCTGTCAGCGTTAAAACTATACCCTCATGCAAACCTTCAGTATCAAACGGATCATCAAACTTTGGCTCGATATTTTTAAAGCGAAGATTCGCTTTGTATGAAGAAAATTCAGAGCGTTCAAATTGTTCTACTAGCGGCTTTACGTAGTTAAACTCTAATTCTTTACTATCATCATAACTTAGTGAAAGAAAACCAATATTTTCAAATTCATCATCACTAAATTCTGCAATAAGGAACATAGTTGCTTCTACATGAAATCTATATTCTTGATTATGAAAATTTGATACACGCGAGAAGTCATTACACATACATAAATAGAAATCACGCACATTCAGTTTGTCGTCAACCAATGTTTTAAATCGATCTCTACTCACATCCCGCTTAAATTTAAAACCCGTGTTAAAGATCATTAAACGTATTCCTTGTCACTTCTCGATCTGTCTTCACGTTATGATGTAGCAGTGCTGTGATCAACTCTTCTTGTACTTCAGCGGCAATCTTGAACTGATCAATCGTATCAAAATTCATATGCCCAAAAAACATACAGTTAGGCTTACCATTTCCAAAATCAAATACGACTTCATGCTGACCTTTTAGCGCAATCTCCCTATTCTTTGGATGTGTGCACGGCTCAATGTATTTAAAAGAAAGTGGTTTGTCGTAAAACTTTAGATGCTCTTTGCTTCTGATAAATTCACGCATGTCTTTAATTCTTTCAAAAGCAGGTTTTTCAATATCTTTATGCTTAATATAAAACTGATACATTTCTTCATACTTAAAAGAACCATCAGTAATAATCTCACCTAAAAAAATAAACTCATCATCACTGTATCGATAGAAAACCAATAACGTTAATTCAAAATCATCGAACGCTACGAAATAAAGATTATCTGTATCATGAATTACAGTGTTGATATCAACGTCTTCATTATAATAGTTAAGTACATTTCTATAGCGCATGAATTTCAGTTCTCACATTAGATTTTTCTTTCTTAATTCTATCATAATCAAAGTAGCTGTGAAGATATTCAATAATACTGTCTTCATCTGGCTTATTCACAATTAAAATATTCGCATCTTCATTTAATTCATATTCGCATCTTGAATACAAACCGACATCAATATCATGTTCTGCTACTGTCGTGTCGTTGATTTTAATACCCAGATTCGACATAACAATTTGATCATCAGCGTGTTGCTTAATTAACTTCTGTAAAAAATGATCTTCAGTATCTTTTGCTTCAGTGTAAACAGACAATGAAGCACGACCGATGTAATGAAACCCTCGACTATCTTCAATGACTAAATAAAAACCAAGGTTACTGCAACCATCAATATCAGGAAATTCTTTTCTAAATCCTGCATCCATAATTGAAGATGGAGAGCAACAAAACGAATTCATGTAAGCAACAAAATACTGTTTACCCCAGATATCCGCCCTGTTTTTATTCTTCGCATATTGAAGTGTTAAAGTACTAAACATGATGAACGCTCACGTTGCTTATTCTTATTCGATTCTTTAACTGCTTTATGATCCAGCGCTGCATATAAACACTCGATAATTTCATTTTCATTATCTGTATCATACAACGCTAATACATTACTGTTATTTAAAGCACGCTTAACAGTAGCATTAAAATATTGTTCTACATATTCACAATTAAAAGAAGCTTCCATTGTCGGGTACGTAGGAAAGCCTTCAGACGATAACGATCTAATATCAGCATAAGTATTAAAACTAATAAAGTAATTCATCCAGACCATATGATCATTTGTGTGTTTTTGAATATCACATGTAAACCGACTTTCATGACCTTTTTTATACGCTTCAGCAACACAAAAATAACCGATTTTTTCAAGCTCATCTTCAAAACGCTGAACAATTAAAAACTCAATTTGACTGAAGTAATCAAAGCTCTTACATGTGGTTTTATGACTAAATCTGTCGTTAAAATGTGCAATATCAAATCGTTCACGATCACAGAAGCAATCATAGTCACACAAATAGAAATAATCAGCACCTTTTTTTTCTTTATGCAAATAATAGTCAAAGAAATTAGTTTTAATGTACTTCATAACACCCTCAACTCACGCTTTGCACGTACTCGATTTTTATTAGCTTTTCTTACTGCTCGATAATCTAATGCAGCTTGCAATGACCCAATAAAATCTTCAGTACACTCAAATTTATCAACAGTCAGTACATTCTTTTTATATTCAGAAGCTGTTTTAATATATTTAATTTCATGGTCACATCTTACAAACTCATCAATCTCGACACCAAAAGTCGGGTACGTAGGAAAACCTTCGTTAGCAATTCCGTTGAAATTTGATTTTAGATTGAATTCAATACGATAGTTAATGAACCCAACGTTCTGGCTTCGAAACAAACAATGAGAGAAGAAAGTACTCATACAATAATCATTTTTATTATATGTTTTAGCAAGTTTAATATAACCTACTCTTTCAAATTCATCATCTGACTTTTGAATAACATAAAGTACCAACCAGTCAAAAAACTTATCTGTTGCTCTTTCATTAGCATCAAGCTCATAGTAATTTTTAGTAAGAACTCGCATGCAAATTTCACTGCGCTCAACTAGAAAAAAGTAATCACTGTCTTCTTTAATTTTATTATGCCAAATATTCACGAATTCAAAAAAACTCATAACGAATCTACTCCGCGCTTTTTCTTATCTTTCTTTGATGACAATAGAATACGTCGTGCAATCACCGCTTCTAATAAATATTCAGCTGGCATATAAGTGTTATCATCTGAGAAGTAAATAATATTTGAGTCTTCAGCGTGCATATGTTCAAACTGTAATGTAAATTCATTATTCTGACTGTTTTTTAAATTAATGCGACACGGCAGAAAACAGTACTTAATTCCCTCTGTAAGTCGGTAATTAAAGTTCATTGCAAACACGTCTTTAATAATGAGTAATTCACCTAATTTCTTAATCTGATCATCGATCACTTTAAACATTGTTAACTGAACTTCATCACCTACCCATGCGTCTTCGAACGCAATGAAGTACACGTTGTCATCAATGAGTTCGTTATAGATCGATTCATCTCTAAACGACTTATCAAAGTGCTGCATAGCATTGTCATGATCTTGCTCGATAATCATAACGTTGCGTTCTTCATCTCGCATATGGTCCACCAGCTCACTGACTGTATTGAAACTGGCTTCACGTAAGTAGTACTTGCGCTTGAGTAGTCGCTTATCAGAGTTCGTTACAGCACGTGTATATGCAAAGTCTTCAACGCCTACGTGATGCTGACCGTATAGACCCTCGTTAACGCTAATAAAGGCATCGATCTCGGTAGATTGTTTAATGTGCTTCATAGTGTCTTGAACTCCTGCAGGGCTTTAGAGCGTAACTTCTCATCACTATCAATCAGAGCTTCACGTACATGGAAACACTCTGTCACGTGCTCAGAAATCGGCTTAAACTTATCGGCAAATACAAGGTTTGAGTCTTTGAAATCACAGTGTTTGATTTCAATTTCAAACCAAAAGTCGTCGTCATGTGTTAACTCAATGCGGTACGGTAGAAAGCCGCAATAGTGAACTAATGGATCAACATTGACGGTATCCTGCAGCCGGGTTACATCATGATCATTGTAGAAATCTGCCATCCCTGCCCACTCAAACTGATCCCCTTCACGTCGGTAAATTGTGAAGTCCATACCGAATGGGATGCTAGAGAAATTGGCAACACTGAACAGAAGATCGTTGCATTCAAAGTCTTTGAAATTCTCTGAGTACATTGTGTTATACCCGTCTAGCATGATGTAGTTTTTCTGAAAATCAGCTGCGCTAAATTGAACTAAACCAAATGAAAGCGCTGAATTTAAATATTCATCAATATTTACAATATCTTTAATATCTACTTCATCTTCATAAAAACCTTCTGAATTTTCATAAAAGCCTTCGATAAAAGAATCTTTTTGAACACTACTAAATGAGAGTTTATGAAAAATATCTTTCATCTCACCGGCCACAATTGTGTTGTTTTCTACACCGCTCACATGCTTTTTAATTGTTGGCACAACTGTTTTAAATCCACCGAGTTTAATCTTCATGAATCCAACCCCTAATACTTTCCAATTCTTTTCTAAAGCAGATCTTTTCAATCTCTTCTTGCAGTACAGCCGGTTCATACTCTTCTGCATAAACCTCTTCTGTTAAGTCACCATCACCATGACCTGCAATTGCTTTACGTAACAAAATGGGTACTTTCTTTTGTTTTAATTCATGTAAGAGCGTATGACGAAATGAGTGAAAATCTTTTTTGGGTTTTAAATTAAACAAACCTAGCTTCTTACGATACTCACCAAACCACTTCGACGGCTGTGCAAAATCACCAATCGAATTTCGTTGCACATTAAACAACTGGTCTTCTTGTCTATTAACAAAGTGTAAAAAACCCAACTCAATCAGATGTGAATGCACGGGTACTTTACGAATACTGTTATCATTTTTAACCTTGCCGTTGTCTTCGTTGATATCAATGATAAAAACGCCGTCAACGCTATACACATCATTAACCGTCAGCTGACATAATTCTGCTAATCTACCTCCTGTATAAAGTCCGATTAATGGCAACCAGAATTGAAAGGTTTGTGTGTAGCTGTGGTTAATATAAACAGTCGTGGCAAACATTCGCGTGAGATCGTGTTTTGTATAACGAGTACGACCTGTTTTCTTTTTCTTTTTATTAGTACGAATATGCAGAGATGTAGCATGGTTGATATCAATATGATCATGCGCAACACAGTAGTTTAAAAACTGACTTAAACGCGTGATGTATTTATTAAATGTGCGTACATCAATCAGCATGTGCTCTGGAATATCCATTTCCATGAGTTCAGCAAAGGTTTTATCTTTATACGCGGCTTTTTTCTTGCGATTTGCGGGATAGCTCATGAGTGCTTTTTTGAAATCAACAAAGTCTTTCTTTGTTAATGTGCACATGACTACATCACCCGTAAACTCTAATAAGATGCCGGGTGCTAATACATAATCATTAATGGTCTTAATCGTTAGATCTTGTTTATGCAGACTGGTTTTATATTCTTTAATGCACAGAGAAATTAATAAGCCACACACATCGTTAATCTCTTTCTCAACTGTGATTAATTCTGTTTGTGTAGATAGCACTTCCTTTGGGATTACTTCGGGGACTGTCTGAATCCGAGGAAAAGAAATGTCATTAGGTAAAATATTTAAACTGTTTAGATGTAACTGCTGCTCAAGCGTTGAAAACTGCATCTTCAGCTGAGAAAGCAGCATATCCGCCCGAACCTGCGCAATTTCAGGGTCTGAAGTCTTGAGAGTCTTTGTGATTTCACGTCGATTGAGATGTTCGACGAGATGAGTTGGCACACGTACACGCAGATAATACGAGTTACCGCGCTTTACAATGTGTTTTAAATTTTTGTGTAGCAATTTGTGTAGCATTTTGTGTATCACTCATTTTAGAGCTACACACAGACGCGCTATTGAACACAAGAAAACCCTGAATAATCAATGGGCTAGCTAGGCTTTAAGTGGAAAGGTTGGGCAAATTGGTGGAGCCTAGCGGGATCGAACCGCTGACCTGTTCTTGCGGTGGTGGAGCCTAGGAGGATCGAACTCCTGACCTGTTCGCTGCCAGCGAACCGCTCTCCCAGCTGAGCTAAGGCCCCATAAGATGAAGTGAGGCTATATTAAAGAGCACTCAAAGTTGAGTCAAGCTGTTTGTATTTCTTTAAAATCCAGCTAGTTCAATAAGTTAGATTATTCTAACTCTTTAGATTTCCAACCCATTTAGAAAGCAGGTATGGTTTTTCATTCTGCACCGGCCTTACTGCTATAATCGAGCAATGGACCTGACACCTACTCCTCTATCTGATCCTCTTTATTACCTGAAAAATGCTCGACTTGTGATCCTTTGGGTTTTGAATCATCACTCGGATCTTCTAAAACCCGATGAGATAGAGACGCTTGAGTTAATTCAGAAGCTGGATACCAAGAGCTGTGCCTTGCTGATTCGTATGGTGATGCGTAAAGGGGTACTGTTTCGTACAGATCAACTCAATTACAAAGAGATTCCTGATCTTAATCAGGCTCTGACCACCCTTTCCAGCTCAGGGCTCGTTGATACTAATGCAGACATCAACCTTGCAGAACTATGTCAGCTCTGTCGAAAAAATGAGTGCTATCAGTTTTCCAGCTATCAATTGGATAGTGGATTGGTTAAGAGTTCCGACAGCAAATCCAGATTGGTCGCTCTATTAAATAAACATTGCTCAGATTCACTTTCACAGCCCCTCAACACTTGGTGGCCTGAAGCCTCATTTAATGTTGTCGCTATAGATTGTATGGATCTATTTGACCGTATTCGTCTGATGTTCTTTGGTAATCTATATCAGGATCTGACCGAGTTTGTTCTTACAGAGCTTGGAGTACAACGCTATGAGACGGTTGAGTTCTTGGCGGGAACTCGCGCATTTTCACACCGGAGAGAGATCGACTGTTATTTAAAGTTGGCAGAACTTTCTGAACAATTAGAAAAGGGTGAGCCTGCAGCAGATCTAGCTCAGCAACTTCCCAAAAACCTCCCTTCTCCCTGGCTAGCAAGAAAACTGGATAAGCTCTTATTACAACTGGCACAGCAAGCTGAACGAGAACAAGATGTATCACTGGCATTAAAACTCTATGAGCAATGCCAGCTGGATGAAGCGATGATTCGCGGATATCGTCTTCGTGAAAAAAGCGATCAGCCTGAAGAGCTTTTTGAGGAAATAAGAAGCCGCTTACAAGAGGCTCAAAACCCTCTAACAGCGATGCTTCTGGAAAGGATCTGTAAACGGAGTGCTAAAAAAGGGGAAATAGACTACCAGAGCTCAGATAGGGTCGTTATTCCAACCCACCACATTTCTCTTGATCTGCAATCAGGCCTTAATGTTGAAAACGTAGTTATTAATTGGCTTAACCAAAAGTCTGGTAATGCTTATCATGTAGAGAATTCCTTATTTACCGGTATGTTTGCCCTTCTATTCTGGCCCGCTCTTTTTGCTCCTGTTAAAGGCGCCTTCTTCAATCCATTTCAAAGTGCACCTGCAGATCTCTATCACCCTGAGTTTATGCAGCAACGTCAGGGATTGATGGATGAGGGGTTTAACGCATTAGATAATGGTGATTATAAAGAGATTATTCAGCATCACTGGAATACTAAATTAGGTACTAGCTGTACTTTGGTTAACTGGAAAGTACTGTCAGAAGAGATTATTGAGCAGGCGATTAACTGTATTCCCGCTTCTGACCTTAAAGTTATTTTTCAACATATGCTTTCTGACCTTAGAGAACACCGTAAAGGCTTACCGGACCTGATCCATTTCGATCCTGCTAATAAAAGTTATCAACTTATTGAAGTCAAAGGCCCAGGTGACCGACTACAGGACCACCAGCGGATCTGGATTGAATTTCTGCTCGATACAAAGATACCTGTCAATGTGTATCAGGTTCGTGCAGATTAATTACCTGAACGCTAGGCACAAAAAAAGCCGCTAATCAGCGGCTTTTTCATTATTGAAGAATTAACCTTCTATCTGGCTACTCAATTCACGATACTCTTTTTCCCAGCGTTTCGCTTCTTTCTTAGAAGGTCCACCCAGAACATTAACTGCATGACGCAGACGAGCACGTGTCATATCTGGACCCAGGATCGCCATAGAATCCATTACAGATACAGTCTGGTTTGTTCCAGCTACAGCAATAAACAGTGGGAACAGGAAGTCGCGGATCTTGAAGCCCATTGCTTCAGCCAGTTGCTTAAGCTGACCAAACAGGCGATCTTTATTCCACTGGCTTTCAGTGTCCAGAAGCCATACGGAGTACTGCAGCATTTTCCGGATATCATCTTTTTCCAGAGACTTATGGTCAAAGTCAGCTTCGCTGATATCCAACATTCCGGAAAGGAAGAAGCTTGCTAGTGGTGCCACATCAGATAGCTTTTCAACACGTTGCTGAATCAACGGTACGATCTGCATCAGGTATTCTGGGTTCAGTGCCCACTCCTGATATTTAGCAGCAAACTGTGCAGGGTCCAGGTCTTCACGTAACCACAAACCATTCAACCAGCTTAGTTTCTCCTGATCGAAGATCGGACCACCCAAAGAGACACGCTGGATATCAAAGTTATCGAACATCTGCTGACGAGTGAATTTCTCACTTTCATCCGGCATAGACCAACCCATACGAGCCAGGTAGTTCAGCAATGCTTCCGGCAAGAAGCCCATACGCTGATAGTAAAGGATACTGGTAGGATTCTTACGCTTGGACAGTTTGGATTTATCCGGGTTACGCAACAGAGGCATATGACACAACTGAGGCATATCCCAACCAAAGTATTCGTATAACAGCTTATGCTTGGGCGCTGAGTTGATCCACTCTTCACCACGGATCACGTGAGTAATTTCCATTAGGTGATCATCCACCACATTAGCCAAGTGGTAGGTTGGCATACCGTCGGATTTAAGCAGAATCTGAGCATCGACCATGCCCCACTCCAGCTCAATAGTCCCACGCAGCATATCATCAACTTCACACGCACCTTCACCTTCAGGTACAACCATACGAACAACGTAAGGAGCGCCTGCGGCTTTGCGTTTTTCTACTTCCTCTTCAGGCAGGGCAAGATCACTCTGCTTCAGTGCAGTATGACCACCCGCAGCACGACGAGCAGTACGTAGCTCGTCTAGCTCTTCGGATGTGCGGTAACACAGGAATGCCTTACCCTCTTCCACCAACTGCATCGCGTATTTTGCATAGTCCGCTTTACGCTCGCTCTGGCGATAAGGACCATGTGGACCACTCACATCAGGACCCTCATCCCATTCCAAACCTAACCAGCGCAATGAGTCCAGAATCTTTTGTTCAGACTCAGCCGTACTACGAGTTTGGTCTGTATCTTCAATACGCAGAATAAACTGACCGCCATGCTGACGGGCAAATGCCAAGTTAAACAACGCAATATAGGCAGTACCTACATGGGGATCGCCTGTTGGAGAAGGC
>JAAGZO010001167.1 GCA_024206195.1 bacterium
GTTAATCAAGTTAATGTTAATTAGAAGGATTAAGGCTTATAATACTCTTTAAATATATTTTAAATATTATACAATTATACGATATAACTTAATAATTTTAAATTTAATGGATAGTCAACTAAATATTCTTGCTGTTATTGGGTTCAAAGGTGCTGTTCTTGACTCTTTAATTCTTCATCCTGACAACGAGCACATTATTTATCCCCTCGGAAGTCAAATTGTAATAAGAAATGTCCTCACCAGAGAGCAAAGATTCTTAAGAGTATTTTTTTCTTAAAACTCGAAGGGTCATAATAATGATATAACAATGATCGCTGTTTCTAATTCCGGAAGGTATATTGCAAGCGGACAAAGGACACACGGTGGATTTAAAGCTGACATTGTTATCTGGGACTTTGAAACAGGAAGTCTCCTCCATAGATTATCTATTCATAAAGTCTCAATCCAGAGTTTATCCTTTTCCTTCAATGACAAGTACCTCGTTTCCCTTGGAGGGGTAGAAGATAACTATTTAATAGTATGGGATGTAGAAACTGGAAAAGCCTTATCAGGAAGCACTGCAGGAACTGATGTGGTAAATCAAGTCAAATTCTTTAATAACTCTGATGACAAAATCGTCACCTGCCAAAACTACGGATTACGTGTGTGGAAGATAGACTATACAAACAAAAAGGTAAGAAGAGGGGTTTACGTTAATTTAGCTTATACCAACAGAAGTATCATTTGGAAGTATTAAAAGGCAGATAACATGCATTATTATTGATCCTTTAGATAAATTCGCTTACTTCGGTACCAGAACCGGAGATATAATAGAGGTGGACTTGGTTAGTGTAATTTATAAGAGGATAGGCCCCTTAAAGCGACTTTTCAGTCAAGGAGTATCCACTTTAAAAATTCTACCAAATAATGATATTTTAGCAGGTACTGGAGAGGGATTATTAGCAAAGATTGGTTTTTCCGATTTCAAGGTGAAAAAGTATTCACATCCTTTAATTTTTAGAGAAACTAAGCTATTAGGAGGAATTACCTCAATTGCCCTTACAGCCGACAGCGCATACTTCTTCTGTGGAACTGATCAAGTAAACTCGTATTTTTATTATAGTCTAACATTTACTGGTGCGAGTCAAGTACATTAAATGCTGAAATTAGAAACACTTGCCACTACGATAGAGTAAATGATATCTGCTTCCCTAAGTATTTAGATCCTAACATTTTAGAGGCTACTCCGATGTTTTCGGAACTTGCTCTAAAAACGATATAAGGATTTGGAATTCTAAGACCAGACAAGAACTCCTCAGAATTCACGTTCCGAATCTTGAATGCTTCTGTATTGGGTTTATGCCTGATGGAAAATCCGTCTTTTCAGGATGGCATGATGGGAAGATTAGGGTATTCTATCCCCAATCAGGAAAGCTTATGTATTGCATTAATGACGCCCATATTAATGGTGTAACTGCTATAACCTCAACAAGAGATGGAAATAGAATAATTAGTGGAGGAATGGGTGGAGAGATCAGAATTTGGAAGATAAATAGGCAGAGTCAGGTAATGGAGGCAAGCTTGAAAGAGCATAGGTCAAGAGTATGGAGTATTCAAGTATGAAGTAACTTTAATTCTAGGTTGACGGCTCAGATGAAAGAGCAATTAGCGCAAGTGCTGATGGTTCAGTGCTTATTTGGGATTTAAAGACTTTAACGAGAGTGGCTTGCATGTTCGAGGCAACTATGTTTAAGCAATTGGTCTTACATCCAGATGACTCACAAATTCTAACTACTGGATCAAATAGGAAGGTAAGGATTTAATTAAACCAAGATCACTTATTGGGATGCTATTGACGCACAAGAGATAAGAATTTTAGACGGAAGTTTCGACGGAGAGGTGAATACCTTATCGATTACAGGGTAAGTTTAATACTAAAAACTTTCCTTAACTTTAGCTCAGGAGAGTACTTCGCATCTTCAGGAGAAGACAAAGAGGTGAAAATTTGGGATTATGAGCAAGGAGTTTGTAAATACATTGGAATTGGACATTCTTCAGCAATCAATAGGGTAAGATAACTCCTTAAATATATAAGCTTCAAATTGCTCCTAACCAGGAATTCCTTGTCTCTGTAGGATCTGATGGCTCAATTTTCTTCTGGGAATGTCCAATGGAGATTAGACTCGCAAAACAAGACCAAAGCATGCCAAAGTAACTCGGATAAAGGCACAACACTTTAATATTTTTAGGATAATGACATATTCCAATTACCTCTATAGATAAAACTTTATTTAATAAATTAAGAATATTATTAATAATATAATATATTATTTATTTATGCTTAATACTTATTAGCTTAGGATTAATCTAATATATCGATTAACAAGTTGGGGATTGGGGATTGGGGATTGGGGATTGGGGATTGGGCCCAATCCCCAATCCCCAATCCCCAA
>JAAGZO010001168.1 GCA_024206195.1 bacterium
GATAATAAGAGAGTACGTGAGCAGACTGACCGCTCAGCTTAAAAGGTTTCTTAGGTAATGAATTATGCATGCAAAGTTGACTCCTACTGACAGTGACAGCATAAGGAGTATTATGCAAATTTACTTGTAATGAACAACCAATTCGAAAATGAACATATAAAGCTATTGTTCCAATGTAATATTGATTTCTGATGCAATTAGTACAGCACAAACCTTTCAGTAGTACCGTACTATCTTGCCAAATAGTTTCAAAAGTTTTCTTCTGATTTTTGACATTCCTTTCAGAAGTCCTTTTGAAAGTTCCACGAGTTCTTCTGATAAATTCCCGATTCTTTATGACAGAAATCCCTTCTTTTGGTAACAGACAACTATTTTGTTCCTTAGAATTCGTTTCTTCCAATTTTGAATATGAACTGTTTTTGTTATCTGGAAACTGCTTATGAAAATCAATTACGGTATCCAGACAGAGTTTTAATAATTCACTGTCAATATCTGAAGACTTTTTGTCCCTCAGACTAGAATTAACAAATTCTGAAGAAACCTTCCCAACATGAGGTGAAGCATTTGGCTTCCTCCCCTACCAGTAGGGATGATTTTTCCAGAA
>JAAGZO010001169.1 GCA_024206195.1 bacterium
GCCAGATGTACGTGGAAAACACTGAGTTCCTTCAAAAGCTATGCATGGGCATCTATTGTTTCAGCGAATCTACTGACCCTGGCCAGAAAACAAATGGTTTGACATTTGTTTGATTACTAAGTCCGCTTCTACTCTCATCAACCAGGGAACAGGTGTGTCCAAATTAAGTTATTTTGAGCATCATGTTGGCAGGGAGCCGATCAATCCACTGTCTATTGTGATAAATACTTCAACAATGAACTCTATTCATTTTTATTTGATCGAAAAATGCCCATTTCTGGATGGGCACTAGATAGTTTTTCTAATATTTTTTCAACCTCATCTCGTTCCAAATTATATTTTAGAATAAATTCTCTTAACGTTAAATCTGATTTCATTCTGTTACAACCGGCACAGATATATACCATGTTCTCTATGGTTGATAAACCACCCTTCGCAACCGGATATATATGGTCAGCATGTGGTGTATTGCCCAAATCATTCTGACAATATGGGCAAAGAGGAAATTTTCTCAATTGAGAAAAGATTTTTTTTACCTTTTGAGCATGTTGTCGGGTTTTTAAATCAAGAGAGGCTGCTTTAGCATAAGCTAATTCATGTTTCTTGAATTCTTGAAATTCATGCCCTTGTTTTTCTTCTAGCGTTTTCAATCTTAGATTTAACTTATCAAGCTTGTTGAACGATAAGATCGTGGTTCGTTTCACTCACACAATCTACCCTTGTTCGTTATGCGTTTAACCTCTCGTTACCCGCTATCTTGTCTATTGTTGCTTGTACTTCGGGAGTTCTTGCTTTGAGAGCTTCATGGCAGATCTCCCACGCTTCAGGAGCACTTTTGCCATGCTCTTTCATTGCCCTGAATACAGATAGATTATACAGCTTCATGTTGTGAGGATACTTTGAGGCACCGTCAGCAACGGGTGCAAGAAAATGGCAAGGGAAATCATCGCAGTCACA
>JAAGZO010001170.1 GCA_024206195.1 bacterium
AGAAAATCCCTCTGATTACTAAAGAAGATCAACGACAATTTAAAGAAGGAATCAATCTATCTACTCCACAACCAACTATGGAGTTTAGAAGATCTACTTTATCTGGGTCTAGTTTTACTAAATCCAGGTGCCATAAAAGAAATATTATTCTCAAAGAAATCTGGTTCCAAGTTGTCAACTGACCACAATCTGCTGGAAAAGAAGACATTAGATCGAATGATGAAGATTGTGGTCAGATGAGGAGATCGCGGTCAAGTGGCAAGATGAGGATGAGGACGAGGATGATTCCCCAGTGTCCAAGTGCGAGGACCAAGACGTATGATGCCGGACCGAGACGTACGATGCCGGACTGAGATGATCGCATCCAAAGGAAGAAGAAAGAAGACAAGACGACATCCAAGATCAAGATGAAGATGAGACGTAAGCTATTGAGCTTTGTCTTGTATATTGTAGTTAGTTTCCTGTTTGAAAGCCCCTCTGTAATCACTTTAGTGCAACGCTGGGGACCAGCTTTCAATAACAGGAGGGATGTTAGAAAGATTAGTCTGACCTCATATACATGTAGGTTTGCTTTTGATTTGTTTGTGATTAGGGTAGCCTGGGTATATTGGCTTTATGCCATGGTACACCCAGACCTCACCAGTATTTCTATTATTGCTAAATACACAAGTAACTGCATTGACTTAGTGCTATATTTATGTCTGAGTTTTGGTATATGTAGCGCATGGCAT
>JAAGZO010001171.1 GCA_024206195.1 bacterium
ACGTCGGAGCTAGATGTAAGGATGGAATTTGCTCAACCAACACGGCGGGCAAGATAGGAGCAATGAGATAGTGGCGCGCGTTTCAGACACGAGCGCAAAAATGGAAAGATAAGACTACTATTCCGCACTATGGAAGAAGTTCGATGACTTCAATGGTCGATTCTTGCTCCTCTTCCGGCGGTGGCGTAAACTCGAACAGCGATAAGAATAATGCCATTAGAAGCGCTGTACAGTTCGATGAATAAGACGGCGCTAGTAGAAACAGGTTGAAGATTTCTGAAGAAATACTTAAACAGATTCAGCTTAAAAACAATTTCTAGCGAGGATATCTCAAGAACTCATGGATAGCCAAAGTAGCTTCTATTTAAACAAACTCGGCAAAAAACCATAAACAACTAATTCTCGCCCTCTGCTAGTTCTAGACCAACTAAACAGTTGTTGTTCATCAATCAACCAGCACATCTTCGAGGCTTCCTCACAAGAGCAGCGGTCCAAAGAGTCTAACAACACAAACGAGGCAAGCAAAGAGAAGCTTGCTAGTCATGGGAACAAATTGGACTCCAGTCAACTAGGCTCATCAAATCCTTGTCGGCTCTAAACTGATCAAGGTCAAACTCAGCCATCCTGACCTCTAACTACAAATAGAGAGAGTGCAAAAAGATAACCACAAACAAACTATTAGACGACACAGACTGATATCGTGAATTATTCTCAGGATCGAAAAAGTCTGGCGTCCGATTAGCATCTCATGAACTATCGAGATCTATTCAGACAGAACAAAATGCAGGCAGAAACAGATGAGTCGACCTATCCAAGAGGAAACAGAAACACAAATCCTGAAATGCTCCTGTAATAAAACAGATGATTAGAAACATATGAACCAAGTCATACAAAAGGATTTTGAATTGTAAATTTTAAATTTATCAAATACACAGACAAGGGTGAGAGACTTTAACCCTTTCTGGCAAAATGGAATTTCTGGCCTAATTAGGCCCATCCTTCTAAAAAGGCAAACAGAAACTCTCAGCCTTTTGGGCCCCCAACAGCGGGAATTTATATAAAGCGAAATGAACTGAAAACGTGTATGATACCCAAAAGAAAGGGAATACGACAATCAATTCGGGAAAAATTATATTTTTGTTCATTCCTACCTAAATTTACAAGTTGGGTCAAATTTCTCTCACAATTTGAATAGAATACCTAGGCAGTGCACTTTAGCCTTATGGTACTCCTACTTTCTTCACATCTGTTCAGAGAGCACCAGAATGTTTACAAAATTTGAAAACTTCAGTTGGAATAAATTCTGATAGTAATGAATTTTAATTTCTACTCAAGCCAAATTTCAGCACTTTAGCTTAATAAGGTTTACAAGAAATTTTAAAGTTCTAACGAACATCAACGGAATTAACCAACGGACCTCAACGGAATTAATTTTAGCCATTCCTGGCAATGGACAAACACAACGGAATAAACTTTAACCAACACTGGTAATGGACAAACATTAAATTTTCGATTTTAGAGGTTATAAGCTTTGTCTGGTATTTAGACA
>JAAGZO010001172.1 GCA_024206195.1 bacterium
CAAACCGATAAAAATCATGCTATGTTTGTTCATGCTAGCCTCCAATTGATTTAGTATTGAACAAACTAATTATGGCACTGGCTTTCAGCTAACCCACGAAAATGCGGAGGCTAGCATTTCACAGGGAGTCATTGTGTCTATGTTGCAGGAGTAACATGGAAAGTAACTTAGTTATTTCATCAATATGGGAAGATGATTCTCTTTTTGAAATAGAAGTATTTGGCTCCAATGGTCAATTTGCAGGTTCTGCTGATTGCTATACGTATCGTGAACACCTGTTAACTCTTGCCGAAATTTTAGAGGTCTTTCCAAGAAGCTTGTCAGACTCATTCGAATTTTCTACAGGTGAAAATGATGATTTGTCGTATATATCAATCTCAGGCTTGTGTATTGATGGTTCGGGACATACTTTATTAGAGATAAAAATTGCTCATATAGTCCGCTCTTCAAATGCTAGAACAGAGAATTACATAGCAATCTTTGATTTACGTGTAGAGCCAGAAGCAATAAATCAATTTGGTAGGCTTGTGCGTAAAGTCGCGATTGAGCCTTTAGGTAAAACAAAGGCTGTTTTGTACAGTGCAACATAACACATATGAGCCTCCGGGCTGTCAATGAAAAAAGATAGCCCCTTGACCACTATTTCAAGATCAATATTTAGCCCTTTATAGAACCCGTTTACTTCGTCTGTCATGGTCGATGTTAGGCGTATTGCCTACGTCAAACAC
>JAAGZO010001173.1 GCA_024206195.1 bacterium
AGCCACCTAATTCATGTGTGTTTGAGAGAGTATTTCTGTTCGAGCACAAGTGATACATTTTTAGGCGTGGATACCATAGTCTTTCTTGCTCAAGATATGCCTCTGCCATATCTTTTTCATTCTCTCGAAATATTTGATGTGCTTTAGTTGTCATGTTTTTCCCTTGCTTAAGAGGTTAATATCAATGTTATATGGGAAATTATCACAAGCTAATATCACTTGTCAAGTATAAAATGAATATTATTTAACAAATCTCTGTTAAATGTTTGCGAACATATAAGGTATAAGGGTTTCATTTCCCCTCTTTTCCATTTACATTATTTACAATAGTGTAACACATCGTGTTACGTTTATATAATACCCCAACCATACCAACACCATGAACAGCGTTCACACCTCTCTAAGTACGACTATTACACCCACATAAATTCATAAAAACATAGTAAATAATTAGTATTTTAACCAGCTATCCCTGTAAACCCACTGATACCAATGGTTTATAAAATAAGGTCTATTAATAGTATATAATCATTTTAGTAAAACTGTTAGTAATTGGGAAAAGTACTGATATTGCAAGGTTTCACAAAATTAAAAAGATAGGGGGGGGGAGTGGTGGGTGGGGGTATGGTGGTCTTGCGCATACTGGTCCTGGTACTTATATATACCTGTACACGCAAGGTTTTCAAGATATTTTCAAAACCACCTATACACCCACAACCCAAACACAAGTAGTATTCGACATGTTATTACATCTTAATCAATTTACTTCTTACTAATTTTCTACTCAGTACATCGTTACACCTTCACTTAAAAATTCAATTGCCGCAGTCAGATCTGAGAATGTGCCATATTTTCTGTCATCAATGTACAATACACCACTGTTCTCGCTTTCATAATCATAGTTGATTATAAAATACTCGGTAACACATTCATAATTGTTAACTGACTGATGCGGTTCATTGAAGGAAATGAAGGGGACTGTTGTAAAATTTTCTACTTTTAAAATAATTTTTAAAAACATTTGATCTGTAACTCCTTTCTTTTTTTCTGAGAGGACAAAAAAGATTCCACCTGTGAGGACCTAATTAAATTGTTGTGTCCAGACATTGCGCACTGCTGGTGACAACATGTTAATCATCAAACAAAACAAAAAAGGTATGCGAAGTAATAAAACAGGTCCAAAAGATTTGGTTTAAAGAGAAACATCTCAATTGGTGAGAATTCAGATATCACAACATATTGTTATATGTCAAGCATTTTTATTATTTTTTTTCAGCTGGTCTCAAACACGTGTATTCCAAGGTTTCACAACCCTATTAGCAATTATCTTTCTATCTGGCTCATCATCTGTATAGTTAGCAAGCTGTGCCCAACCCTGTGTGCTATCACATGTGTAACACATAACCCTTCCAAACCAGCAGGGTCGTGGGGGGTTTAAATCATCATCATGTTCTTCAAGTTCCAACTCTGGTCTCTCTCCACAAAATGGACAAGGAGCAAGGTATATTTTATATTTCACCTCTCAGCACCTCCTCAGCTTCCTTAATCAACACTTTCAATTCTGCTACAGTTGTATACACTGTATATGCAATACCAAATGTTTCAAACTCAATTTCTATATCACCGTCATCATATATCCAACACTCATTTCCATATACTGTTGCTTGTAATTCTTTCATTCATTCTCCCCTTCCATATATTATTTTTTTTCAAAAGTAATCTTCTAAATTAAATGGCTCATCTGGCAACAATTTCAATCGTAACTCCGTTTTAGAAACCTCTTCCACACGAAACACGATACCAGCTACAGTAACCTTATTCCCCCTTTTGAAAACTTCCTGTGGTTCCTCCTTGAATGTGTCTTTGGTTATGATTATTTTATCTAACATTATTCACCCTTCCATAACCGTCAATAATAGCTTGCATATCAGCCAGCACTTTATTTACATCTGTCTCTGGAATATAACACTTCTCCAGTGTCCCAAAGTGCCACTCCAGACAATTTAGCAACAACTCTTTAATCTGATCCTCATCCGGTGAATGCTGTAATGTACTCTTTGTGTATAGAGCCTCCAGGTCTTTCTCTTTCTGTTGAAAGTGTTTGTCCACTTGCTCCATAGACCATTCACCACGTCTGATAGCTTTCAATTGTTCTCTGTTACGTTCCAGATCAATATCATGCTCAGTAAGTATCTGTTCAACCTCGTCCAAAAGTCTCACAGTATGGTAAGCAAACTTCCTGTCCATACCATGTTTCTCAACCAATTCTTTCCTTTTCCCTACAGGTTTCTTGGTTTTCATTTTATGCACCTGGGAAAATGCATAACCTTTAAATTTATGCCACGCACCCTTATGTAGAAATAATTTTCTATTTTCTCTGACCAGTTCACCTACCTGTGTAGAATGTATGATACATCTCCGTGGCACAAATAAACTGTCAATCATGTTGGGATTGTTTTCCATACAAAGTTGAAAATATCTTACAATTGAGTAAATAGACATATCGTAAGTTTTCCCATTAAACTTTATATGATGCTGTTGAGCCTGGTCAAAACCTTGTGGTTTTTTCCCAAACCCGTTTATATGCCCTGCTACATGGGGGAAAATGATCTCTTTGTTTGGGATAGAAAATCCATAAATATCAATATCAGAATTATCGGAAGAAACCCCATAAGCCACTGATCCCATCATACACTCATACTGCACATTATTTTTTAAATGTTTTGGTGGGTGAAATAAATGCTCCCTTATCAACCGATCAACTATTGATCCCATCATCCACCTCCTCAACACTCAGCACCTTATCTTTTGTGTCGTTCCTCACAGTGTCGTAGCTCAACAGCTTACCCTCATAACGCACTGCCTTTGCCTCTTTCTTACTATTTGCAACAACCAAGTACTCAGCTGTTCCCCTTGAATACCCACTCCATTCTGTTTTAACTTTGTATGTTTTCATTAAACCCTCCTTATCTCGCGTATATTCAATTTTAATTAGTTATACGTAGGTGAATATTACCTACCCCAAGAAGTCCTTGTCACCCTCACGTCCCTTTGTTATTCCTTATATTAATCACCTATGCTGAAAGCAACCTGCAGCTGTTCAATATTCTTCTTATGCTCTCCCTGCACATACTGTATCTCTATCTCATGCCCCTTTTCCAAACAGTCACGACAAATGTCACAGGTCTCACAGTAATTCTCACTCTCTCCACATATTTCACATTCTGTTGACATTACATATTCTCCGCTTCTTCATAATCTAATTTAATCAACCTGACATTTTTAGGGTCAAACTTCATGACATAACCACACACGTATGGTTTAACTTCAATAAACATTCTACCACTATAACTAATAACTCTTCCCAATCCATACTCAGGAACCGCAGCTTCTTGTCCAATTATAATCTCTCTCATCTCTATCTCCCCTCTTCCATAACCAGATTTACATTATCTGGTCTCTGTTTCATTATCTGTTTAAGCTGCTCAAATGACACAGGGTAGAACTTATTATTGTCCACACCTATGTCCCATTGTTTGCCAACAGGCAGCAACATACCATGCGAATGGCCGTATAACTGCCACGTATTATAGTGGCTGGTTGGCCAGGTACGCATGGCATAATGACAGACCACAACCTTCTGCCCCTCTATCTTCTTCTCCCATATCTGTAATGGGTGCTTCTTACCCAACCAGGAATCATGAGATCCCTGTAGGAAGACATGAGAACCATTCAACTGTTCTATACACTTTCCAGCATATTCTTTATTAGCCAGTGTGAAGTCCCCAGCATGAACCACAGTGTCTTTCTCACCCACTACAGCGTTATGTTTGTCAATAATATCCTGGTCCATTTCCTCTACTTTCTCATATGGACGATTACAGTACTTGATAATATTCTTATGACCGTAATGTTCATCGCTTGTGAAAAAATACATTAGTCCTCCTCAACCGGACAATGTATTGGACAACCTTTAGTGTGCCAGAACACAGTCTCACCTCCCATGGGTATACCTGCCCCATGGTGATTATCCATAACGGGGCAGGTGCAACCTTGGTCTATAGCTTCTTGTGTGCCTGGGTTAGGTGTTGTGGGTTTGGGCTTATTCATTATTGTCCACTCCCCTGTACACTGAAACTGTTGCTGACATTTTTTTGTAACCGTCTCTGACACCAGCACCAGTACCTGCAAAATTAAAAGAGTCTCCCACGGCAACCCCCATACTCATGCCAGCTTGTATGGCGTCCTGGTTAGCTGCAAGAAAGATAAACTCCCAGGAGTATTTCTCTTTCTGGTGTGTGATCATATCAAATATATTTTCTCTTCTGAACTTTCTGCTGGCATTCTCATGCCCATCTGTGAGGATAGCAACAATCACCTTGTCCGGTCTCTTGGTTGGTTCTAACCGGCTAAGTCTCTTGCCCACTGTGCTGATTGTTCTACCAATAGCATCAAGTAATGCTGTGGTACCTCTTGGCACAAAAGTCTCACGTGTGAGATCCGGCACCTCTGAAAGAGGTTTATTCTCATGTATAACCTCATACTGATCATCAAACTGTACCAGGGTTAGTGTGTCTTTCTCACCTGGAACTTTTTTCTGTTCTGCCAGGAAGGTGTTGAACCCACCTATTGCGTCATCTTGTATTACTGCCATACTTCCTGATCTGTCTATGATACATACTGTTTCTGTGTAGTTTTCTTTCATTATCTCATCTCCTTGTTTGTTTTTTCTACCTTCTCAAAAGTTACACCTTCAGCATAATAACCATTTGAACTACCATACCACCTGATGGTAACTGAACCCTTGATTGTTGATAAATTATAAAAAGTCCAGGTATAACTCTCATCAGAGTATTCTGGTTGCGTACACCCCTCTGGAGTCTCGTCCTGGTTACTATCTTCATGGGCTTGTAAAATTGGTGTTCCTATAAGATCATTAATGTCTCCACAGATATCCTCAACTGATACCATCTCACAGCAATCTTGATAATGGTACATTGTGTATATCTCACCAGTGCTGGTATGAAACTGTATGTCGTCACTACCCTTCTCAGCACCCTCAATTTTTATAAGGGTTTTTCCAACTAACTCTTTCTCAAAGTCTGCCATCTTATATCCTCCTTCCTCCCATCTATTCGTTTCTGTTTAACTATTCTATATTAAATAGTTCCGGTTGTTTTTTTTAACCTTCCTCTACATCTTCCATCCAGCTACAGTCCCTATCTACAACCTCAAATTTAAGAAGCTCGTCCACAATTTCCGAAATAAGTACTGGTGCCTCTATCAGACCAGTGTCACTTTGCATAATTGCCTCTCCAGTAAATAGACTGTGCTGAATACACCATCGCATTATTTTTAAAAATACTTCTGATCTCAGTGCGCTATTATTCTTGCAGTACCCATCACAATCCTTACCTAAAAAAAATATGCTACTCATGTTTTACCCACCTCCCCTTCTCGTTTTTAATTTCTGTTTTGATACTCCCCTCTACCATAGCCTCTTCAACTCTTTCCTCAATTGTTTTACCACCTGTAATCTCGTAAGCTTTCTGGCTTACCCACAGTTTGAATTTCTTAGATTTTGTCAGTCTCTGTAGGGCAAGTTTCTTGTTTCGGTGCTGGCTCTTGTCTGTTCTACTTTCACCCACGGCACCAGAAGCTTTATGGATTATCCTCACACCACTGTCCGTTTTATTCTGGTGCTGACCACCAGGACCACCAGACCTGAAGGTTTGAAACTCAAAGTCTTTCTTTGTTACTGAGAATAGATGTTCTTTTTTCACATTTCCCCTTTCTCAATA
>JAAGZO010001174.1 GCA_024206195.1 bacterium
AATGGAGAAATTTCAGGAGGCAAGGGAAAAAGCCAGAAAAAATATAAATGTGGCTGATCATATGTTTTGTATGACTTATCCGCTTGTCAAAGACAATCGTCTTCTGCTTGCCATACTCGAGAATATTTTCCTTGGATTCACAAACACAATGTCCATGATACTCTATCATGAGCGGCTTTTCAAGCGAATTCCGCCATTTCATGATAATTTTGAGTCAAAAATGCACCTTTTCAATGAAAAGTGCGTAACAGTGTATAAGCTTGACAAGAACTACATGACTGTTATGAGAGAAATAAAGGATCTCATTGTTGAGCATAAGAAAAGTCCAATTGAATTCACAAGAAAGGATACATTTGTAATTTGTTCAGAGGATTATAAAATAAAAACACTCAGTGTTGATCAAATAAAAAAATACATACAACAAGCAAAAACCTTTTTTAGAGAGGTTGACGTGATTGTAAGCAAAAATGAGAAAATCTTTAGTGGGAGCAAGAGAGGAACTTAAGCGAGTCGATCATCTGATTTATGTCAGTCTTAAGTACACAAGAACCGTTGATGTAATCAAAAGTATAGTGCAAAGACTAATGTCATGTATTGAAAGCGCAATAGATGAGCTACTTGAGTTTGCAAAAGAAAAAAAGAAGATTACAGACATACCAACTAATATTGGACTTAAGTGCGACACAATAAAACAGGTATTTCCAGAAGAAAAAATAGTTGATTTGATGACTTTCTATCTATCGCTGAGAAAGATAAACAGAGCTGAATACAAGAAAAGCTGCGAATTCAGAAGACATGTAACAATGAGTGCAATTACAGAAAACGGAGTAATTGATATTGATATTGACACGATAAAAGAATACTATGAAAGGACAATCGCATTTGTTGAATTTGTAGAAGAATTTATATATGGGAAAAGGCCAGAAGAATAGTGCACAAATGGTCAAGAGTAAAAAGAGGACAAAAAAGCAGCAGATAACAAGAAAAAAACCTCTGCAACTGGATACAATGCCCAGAAGAACGCATTCAGAAATCTCTAAAAGCACCAGCGAACTTCTTTATTGGATTACACTTCTTGTTTTGCTTATTTGCAATTTTCTTGTAGCATTGGTATTGATGCCATTCCTGCTGGCAACAACAAGATTCGAGCTGTACATAGTAATAATAATTCTTGGACTGTTCTTCGGATTCCTTTTCAATCTGTTAATTACTAATATAGAGAATCTTGAAAAAAAGCATCATGTGATAGCAGCGATATTTATTCCTTTAATCGCAGTAATTGACCTTCATATAATAATCAAGGCAGTTAACAAGATAGCATACATCCTTCAACTGCCAATCCATCAGAATGCTGTGGTCGTGGCTTCAGTGTATGTAATTGCCCTTCTGACACCATATTTGGTTCTAAATGTGCTTCTAAAGAAAAGGTAAAGCTTTAAATACTACCTCTTTATCCCTATTCATGAAGCCCGAGTTCAGTGGAGCGTTCAGTAGGGCCTCCAAATAGAACTTCTAGGCATATTTTCAAATGGATGAAAAAGAAAACAAAAACTTCAAGTATATTGTTCGAATAGGCAATGCTGACTTAGATGGTAATAAAAAGATTAAATTTGCACTTAGAAAGATAAAGGGTGTAAGCTTTTCTTTTGCTAGCGCTATCTGCAGAACCGCAGATGTTGACCATGAAAAAAAAGCAGGTCTTCTTGACAAGAGCGAAATTGATAGATTAAGTGAAGTTATCAAGGACGCTGCAACAATAATGCCTACATGGATGCTTAACAGAAAAAAGGATCCTGAAACAGGTAAAAATATGCATATTCTAACAGGCGATCTTCAGTTCGCAAAAGATAATGATATCAGAACCATGAAGAAGATGAAAAGCTACAGAGGCATGAGACACGCAACTGGACTGCCAGTTAGAGGACAAAGAACACGATCAAACTTCAGAAAGAACAAAGGAAAGGTTCTAGGAGTTTCAAAGAAAAAAATAGCAGCAAAGAAGTAAAATGGGAGATCCAATAAAAGCAAGGAAAAAATATTCGAAGCCTTTTCAGATGTGGCAAAAGGAAAGAATTGACGCTGAAAAGATACTTATCAAAGAGTACGGTCTAAAGAACAAGAAAGAAATCTGGAAGATGGAAGCTGTTCTTAGAAACTTTACAAGACAGGCTAAGAAGCTTATTGCTACAAAGACTGCTCAGACAGAAAAAGAAAAAGAGCAGCTTATGAAAAAACTGAGCAAACTTGGTTTATTGACTGCAGGAGCTGAGTTAAGCGAGGTTCTTGGATTGACAGTTAAGGATATCACTAACAGAAGGCTTCAGACAATTGTTTTCAAAAAAGAACTTGCAAGAAACATAAAGCAATCAAGACAGTTTATTACACATGGGCATGTTACTATTGCTGGAAAAAAGGTTACTGTTCCATCTTATCTTGTTGCAGTAAGTGAAGAAGCAAACATTGCTTTCAGTAACAAATCTGCACTAGCTGATGAAACACATCCTGAAAGAACAAAAGACACTGATAAGCCTGAGGAGAAAAAGGAAAAATGAATAGAGAAACTATCCGTTGGGGAATTGCACACATCTCATCTTCTTATAATAATACAATAATTCACATAACAGATATTAGTGGTACAGAGACAATATCAAAAGCGTCTGGCGGAATGGTTGTTAAAGCAGACAGAATGCAGAGTTCACCAACAGCAGCCATGACAGCAGCAAAAAAAGCTGCAGAAGATGCAATAGAAAAGGGAATAAAAGGAATTCATGTTAAGATAAAGGCACCTGGCGGCCACAATGGTCCAAACAACCCAGGTCCTGGCGCTCAGGCAGCTGTAAGAGCCCTTTCAAGAATGGGGCTTAAGATAGGCATAATTGAAGACGTTACACCTTTGCCACATGACGGCTGCAGAAAGAAGGGCGGAAAAAGGGGGAGGCGAGTATAAATGGAAATTGAAATGCTCGATGCTGATAAAAAAAATAATAGGTTAACATTTTTTTTGAAGAACTCCGAAGCTGCTTTTGCTAATGCAATTAGAAGGAACGCAATCGAAGAAGTTCCAACAATGGCTATAGAAGATGTTGAGTTCAGAAGAAACAACTCTTCGCTTTACGATGAAATAGTTGCACACAGACTGGGTCTTGTTTCACTAAAGACAGACCTACTCTCATACACACTTCCTGAAAAATGCAAGTGTGGCGGTGAAGGGTGTGCAAGCTGTCAACTTAAACTTACACTAAAGGTTAATGGACCTGCTATGGTTCGCGCTTCTGACCTTAAATCAAAGGATCCAAAAGTTAAGCCGGTGTTTTCTGAAACACCAATTGTTAAGCTACTAAAAGGCCAGAAAATAGAGCTTGAGGCAACAGCAGTCCTTGGTAAAGGAAAAGAACATGCTAAATGGTCTCCAGGCCTTATTTATTACAAATACAAGCCAAATATTACGATTGGAACTGTGAAAAACCCAGAAGATGTTGTTGAACAGTGCCCAAAAAACATATTCGAAGTAAAGAACGGCAAAATTTCAATAATCCCAAAGAACCTTACAGAGTGCCACCTGTGTGGTGCTTGTGAAGATGTATCAAAGGGTGCTATTAAGCTAGAGCCAACAAAGGATTTCATGTTTTATGTTGAATCATGGGGACAACTAACCCCTAAAGAAATAATTGAAAATTCAGTTTCTGTATTGCAGGAACAGCTAAAAGAGTTTGAAAAAATTATCAAATAGACACTCCTAGCATTGCGCGGGGGTGGCAGAGCCTGGCCAAATGCGCAAGGTTGAGGGCCTTGTCCCTTAGTGGGTGCGCGCGTTCGAATCGCGTCCCCCGCATTAAATAAAAATGAAAACAGGAACAACAAACGTAAACTTGAAGAGTTTGATTGACGAACTCAAGAAGAAGTCTTTTGCAGACAATAGTCTAATCTGGAAGAGAATAGCAAAGGACCTTGAGAAGCCAACAAGAAACAGAAGAGCAGTCAATCTTTCAAGAATAAACCGCTTCACAAAGAAGGATGAAACAATAGTTGTTCCAGGAAAGGTTCTTGCAGCAGGAGAGCTTGATCATAGTTTAACAATAGCTGCATGGCAGTTCTCACAGCAGGCAATTGACAAGATTACAAAAGCCAATGCAAAGGCTTTATCAATTAATGATATAATGAAACAGGATATTAAAGGAAAGAAAGTGAGGATCCTAGGATGATAATAGACGCTTCAAACCAGGTTTTAGGAAGAGTATGCACCTTTGTTGCAAAGAAAGCTCTAATTGGTGAAGATGTTAAAGTAATCAACTGTGAAAAAGCAGTAATCACAGGCGACAAAAGAAATGTTATTGGAAAATACAAGACTAAGATGGCACGTGGCCAGCCTAAGCAAGGTCCTTATATTCAAAGAACTCCTGACAGGTTTGTAAGAAGAATCATAAGAGGAATGCTTCCATACAAACAGGAAAAAGGAGAAAAAGCGTATTCAAGAGTAAAGTGCTTTGTAACTGTTCCTGAATCACTCAAGGACCAGAAAGCAGAGAAAGTTAAGGGCGCTGAAGTATCAAAACTACCTAATCTTAAATATGTCAAAGTAGGAGATCTATGCCAGGAGCTTGGAAAATGAAGAATTCAATAAACTCAACAGGAAAGAGGAAAAGAGCAATAGCAAAGGCAGTTCTAAGGCCTGGTACAGGAAAAGTTAAGGTGAATAAGAGATTATTGGATGTTTATGAACCAAAATTTGCAAGACTAAAGCTAATGGAGCCACTTATCATAACTGGTGACAGAACAAAGGAGTTTGATGTTGATGTTAAGGTTACTGGTGGTGGAGTTGTAAGTCAGACAGACGCAGCAAGGCTTGCTATAGCTAAGGCTATTGTTAAGTTTACAAAGGATAAAAGACTTGAGAAACAGTTCCTTGAATATGACAGACATCTACTTGTTGCAGACGCAAGAAGAAGAGAAGAAAGAAAGCCAAATTCAGCTGGAAAAGCAAGGAGTAAGACTCAGAAGAGTTACCGATAAAGGTGAAAAAAAAATGATAATACCTGTAAGATGCTGGTCCTGCGGAAAACCAATTGCTCATCTGTGGGAAATCTTCAATGAGAGAATCGCAAAGGGCGAAGACAAGAAAAAGGTTCTTGATGAACTAGGACTTGAAAGATACTGCTGTAGAACAACATTTTTGGGCCATGTTGACCTGATGAATGTTTCTTCTCAATTCAAGAAGTTTTAGATTTTTTTCTTAGTAAAATTTAAATACCTTCCTAGTTTCCAATATACAGAATGGATTTCAAAAAAATAGCCGATAAATGGCAAAAAGCCTGGGAAGATGCTGGAATCTTCAAGGTAAAAGAAGGTAAAAAGAAGTTCTACTGTCTTGAAATGTATCCATATCCTTCTGCAAGCCTGCATATAGGCCATCTAAGAAACTATTCATTAGGGGATGCCCTTACACGTTATAAGAGGATGCAGGGCTTTTCTGTGTTATATCCAATGGGTTATGATGCATTTGGCCTGCCAGCAGAGAACGCTGCAATAAAGCACGGTGCTGAGCCTGAGAAATGGACACGAGAAAACATGGCCAGTATTAAGAAGCAGCAGAAGGCAATAGGCCTTAGCTATGACTGGGATCGAGAGATTGCTTCATGCAATGAGGATTATTACAAATGGAATCAATGGATATTCTTGAAATTCCTTGAAAAAGGACTTGCATACAAAAAGAAGTCAGCTGTTAATTGGTGTCCTGGATGCCATACAGTGCTTGCAAACGAGCAAGTTGAACAGGGTAAGTGCTGGAGATGCAAAAGTATTGCAACAATAAAAGATCTTGATCAATGGTTCTTTAAGATAACTGATTACGCAGAGGAACTTCTTAAGGATATTGAAAAACTGGAGTGGCCTGAACGAGTTAAGATAATGCAGGAGAACTGGATTGGAAAAAGTGAAGGCACATTTGTTGATTTCAAGCTTAAAGATACAGGAGAAAACTTAAGGATTTTTACAACAAGACCAGACACGCTTTATGGAGTCACTTTCATGGTTTATGCTCCAGAACATCCAAAGGTTATGGAACTTGTAAAAGGAACAAAATATGAGAAAGATGTTGAAAAGTTCATAAAAAAGGTTGTAATAGAAGAAAAATTCACAAGGGCAGCCGATGATATGGAAAAAGAAGGAATGTTTATTGGCAAATATGCAATCAATCCATTAAATGGTGACGAGATTCCAATCTATATTGCAAACTTTGTTCTGCTTGACTATGGAACCGGATTAATCATGGCAGTTCCTGCTCATGATCAAAGAGACTTTGAATTTGCAAAGAAATACAAGATTCCAGTTAAAGTTGTTATTCAACCAAATTCATACAAGCTCAACCCTGAAAAGATGAGCAGAGCGTATATTGAAGATGGCTCTCTAACTGATTCAGGAGAATTTGATGGCTCAAACAATCGCGATGCAATACCTGATATTATTAAGTATCTTGAAAAAAAGAAAATTGGGAAGAAAACAATAAACTACAAACTAAGAGACTGGCTGATTTCAAGACAAAGATACTGGGGAACACCAATACCTATAATCTACTGTGAAAAATGCGGAAGAGTTCCTGTTCCACTAAAGGATCTTCCTGTAAAACTGCCAAAAGACGTCAAGTTTACTGGAAAAGGTAACCCGCTTGAAACATCAAAGAGCTTCACAGATGTAAAATGTCCTTCCTGCAATGGAAAAGCCAAAAGAGAAACAGATACAATGGATACTTTTGTTGACAGTTCGTGGTATTTCTTAAGATATTGCAGCCCAAAATTCGACAAGCTTCCTTTTGAAAAGAAAAAAGCAGACTATTGGATGCCTGTTGATCAGTATATTGGCGGAATAGAGCATGCTGTACTTCATCTTCTTTACGCAAGATTCTTCACAAAAGGGTTGCGCGATCTTGGATTAGTAAATATTGATGAACCTTTCAAGAAATTGCTCTGTCAGGGCATGGTGATTAAAGACGGAGAAAAGATGTCAAAATCAGTCGGTAATGTTATTGATCCGAATGAAATATCTGACAAATATGGACCTGATACTGCAAGATTATTCATACTTTTTGCGTCACTGCCTGAAAAAGAGCTTGATTGGAGCGATAAGGGCGTTGCTGGCGCTTTTAGATTCCTAAAAAAAGTATGTGCGCTTGTTGAAGAAAAAGCAACAAAAAAAGGCGAAATGAACAGCAAAGACAAATATGTTCTTAGCAAAACCCACAGCACAATAAAGAAAGTGACAGACCAGATGGAAAAGATGAGATACAGTCATGCAATTGGCACAATAATGGAGTTTGTCAATGTATTGGGAAAATACAATGATAAGAATCCTGCTGTATTCAAGGAAGCGATAGAGAATCTTATATTGCTTATTAGTCCGTTCACACCGCACATCGCAGAAGAGCTTTGGGAAAAAATAGGAAATAAAAGATTCATTTCAACACACAGTTGGCCTGAATACGACAAGAAAAAAATAGACGAAAAAGTAGAGGCTGGTGAAGAGCTAGTTGCTAAAACAAAGAAAGACATCAGCGCAGTTATCGAATTAATCAAAATAAAGCCAAAAGAAATCACAATTATAGTCAGCAGCGACTGGAAATATGCTTTTTTCAATAACATGAGAAAAACAATAGAGAAAACAAGAGATGTAAAAGAAGTAATGAAAGCAGTAATGATCAAGGAACATGCAAAGGATATAGCAAAAATGGTTCCAGCGCTTGTTAAGGACACTGAAAAGATACCTGATGTTAGTCTTAATCAGAAAACAGAGCTTACTGTTCTGAATGAATCAATTAAAGAGATTGAAGAAACATTTGAAGCGAAAATAACAATAGTGAAAGCAGAGGATTCAAAAGAGGGAAAAGCAAAGCAGGCCATGCCTGGAAAGCCTGCCATAATCATAAAATGATACCTAAAAATGTTCTTGTTGTTTATTTCAGACGACATTATGGCACCCTAACTTATGTTCGACGCATTCTTGACAAGAAAAAAATAAAGTACACATACATCAAAAGAAAGCATATGAGGCGCAAGCACTTCAAGAGAAAAGATCTTATTATCACAATAGGTGGTGACGGCACTTTCCTTAAAACAAGCCATCATGTTTCTAATGGTACGCTGATGCTTGGTGTATGCTCAAACCCGAAAAAAAATGTGGGTTACTTGTTGAGATCATCAAGAAAAGATTTCGAAAAGCATATGGGCCTCATCGTCCAAGGAAAATTCAAGATAAAAAATCTTTCAAAGCTAGAAACAACAATAAATGGAAAAAAGACTTCATACGCGCTGAACGATGTTTTTCTCGGAAGCAGAAGGGCATATCAAACATCCAGATACAAAATCAGGATTGGAAACAAAGAAGAGTTCCAGATGAGCTCTGGGGTGATTGTTTCTACACCAACAGGCTCAACTGCATGGATAAAGAGTGCTGGTGGCAAAGAAATGCCTCTTCATTCGAAAAATTTCCAGTATGTTGTAAGGGACCCCTATGCTTGTAAGTTCACCAAGCCAAAGATGCTAAAGGGACTTCTTTCGCCAAAACAGACGATTACAATAAAATCTCTTATCTTTGAGGGTGTTGTTGCTATTGACTCATCAAAAAAAGAGTACAAAATAGATGAGGATTCTGTTGTAAAGGTTAAACTTGCAAAACATCCATTGAAAATCATTGATTTTTAACTACTAAGCGTAAGCGCAGTAGTTAAACTTGAAAATTCTGTTGATAATATGTTTCTTGCAGAATTTTCATTGTTTAGAAAAAAAAGTGGGCAGGAGCTTCCAAGATTGAAATGAACTAGACAAACAAGCTTACCTTAGTTCTTCCTCGGCTCTGCTACCCTATAAGCACCGGTATTTATGATTAATGCTGCTTCCTTCCGGATCTGACATGATTTTCAAAAAAACCAATCCTACAGGACAAAGCTTCACAGTTGAAACCAAGACCTGTTAGCCTGGCCCAAGCCTCTCTCGGCTGTTCGGTTCTATCGTGAAGTCGATTTATAGCAACAGGAGACGACTAACCTCCCAACCTATCCTGCCCAGAAATAGTGGTTAAAGGGGTCTTTTAAATGTTTCTAAAAGCACCGCTTTTAGACGCTCAAAAAGCAACGCTTTTTGTATGTTTCTAAAAAACTTGTTTTTTTATGTTTCTGAAAAATCAAGAATTTTTGTTACTTCACAAAGTGGCTCACAAGTCTTTCTTCAAGTAATGGGACATCTACAGGTGTTCCATTATTACGCAAGGATTTTGTAGCAGCGTCTCCGGCTGCTACACTATAACGCGCAGCAACAGGTGATGTGGTGGGAGTTTTATCTTCTCTGACAAAATCAATAAACTCTTGCACTATATTTGGATCAGCGCCACCGTGCCCTCCTTGTTTGTTTTTAACAGGAAAAATACTATTAGGCTCCCCACAGTTTCCTCTTTTGTTCCATAGGTATATTACTGCATTCTCATCATTTCCATCATTCCCAATACTGCCTTCGGTCCCAATGAAAGTATAGTTGCGGCAGTAATTAGGAGAAAAATGACATTGGTTATATGAACACAACACACCATTATCCAAAACCAAATGCACCAAACTCTCATCTTCAACATCAGTAACTGGATTTAAACCTGTTTGTGAAAGGGGCGGATAATTTTCAAGGTCCCAATGCTTTTCACTTGGCTGTATGTTCAAGTTACGGTCCTCAATAGTTCCATAAACCGCTAACTTACCCCTAGCATTTACACTTGCAGTATATCCTCCGCAAAGCCAATGCAATATATCAATATCATGAGAGCCTTTTTGCAAAAGAAGAGAATTTGTGTTTCTTTGGTCAGCATGCCAGTCTTTGAAATAGAAATCCCCTCCGTGTCCGACAAAGTGCTGACACCAAGCGGTTTTTACCTCGCCAATGTGACCTTCGTCAATCAACCTTTTCATCTCAAGAACAAATCCCATGTGCCTCATATTATGGCCAACATAAAGCTTTCCGTTAGTATCCGCTGCTGCTTCTAATATCCGGTCAGCCCCTTCAGTAGTAATTGCCATCGGTTTTTCAAGGTATACAGCTTTTCCAGCATTTAGAGCATCTACAGCATGTTCTTCATGGAAATTATCAGGAGTGCAAATGAATACTGCATTAACATCATTACGCGCTAGAAGTCTTTTGTGGTCTGTTGTAGTGAACATTGACCCGAATTTATCAGTAAATTGCTTCAGGAAAGGCTGATGGGCATCTGCAACTGCAACTACCTTTACACCTTTTTCAGGTTGGTGTACAATGCCTGCCAAATATTGGCCGCGGCCTGCTGACCAATTGTTATTGAAATTTCCTGAACCTATTATTCCAATCCCCAGTTCTTGTTTTTTGCGGAACATTTTTTTACAATCAAAAAAGCTGGCTCTCGTATTTTGCTCTTAATTCCATTAAATTAAGACGTTCAGGGATACTAAAAGAATTCATTTCTTTGATTAAAGAAGCATCCTCATAACCTGTAAAATGTGATTTATCTAGCGGTTTCTCAGAATAGCCTACATCCTGCAGTTTTTGAACAATAGAAAGATGGCGAAATGTTCTTATTTGTCCATCATTTGAAGCGTTAAATATGTTATATTGAAAAAATTCAGGAAGCCTGTGCGATTCAGTTGAATCTAGAATAACTGTTTCCCAACCCGCATCCATGTTCTTGTTTTGTCGGGTAATAACCACAAGGTCATCATACAAACTAGGTTGTTCAGCTACCATCTGCGTTTTAAATGATTCAATTCCAATTTCGCATAAAGATTCAATTGGGTTCATAATATGCACGAACATTTAGCAGTATTTAAATCTTTCTATTTTTACCACCATCTAGTAGCACTAAAGAAGCTGTAGAACTCCGTACCCAGCCAAGCAGCCTGCTGTAATAAATGGCATTGCTGGGTAGAATCTGTCTTTCTTGCTTTTGAGAAGCAATAGAAGCAAAGCAAGTGCTGCAAAAACAGGTACAATCATTGTCTTGAAAAGACCAAAATCCTTGATCAGAACTGCTGCGAATATCAGAGGAAAACCAATATCTCCTCCTCCAAGTACTGCATTCTTGACTTCTTCTGTGGCGCCTTTTGCCTTTTTCTTAAGCTGCTTCATTGAAACCATTTTGTATGGTACAAAGAACCCTGCAAAGATCTTTGAGTCTGTCTGGAAATTGGCAAGCTTAACCATGTGCTTGCTCTGCCACACTGCAAACATATCATACACAGATATTAACAGAAGTAAAACAAGCGCAGCATAGAAATTCAGCAGCGGTGCAAATATCGCTGCTAAACCACCGTATATCAGAAGCTCTGTGATGTTGTGCACTATTAAATTCGGCCTGAATATTTTGATAAAAGCAAAAATAAAAGCAAGTATGAGTGCAAACCATTGTGAAATAAAGGCTGATAATGCGACTGAAAGCGTTATGAGAACACTAAGGAAAAACCAGATCTTCCATACATTTACTTTTCGGAATCTTATCAGTACAAGCAACAGAACTGTACCAATAAGTATTGCACCAAATATCAAAAAAAGAGATGCAGAGGGTGTTGTTTCTGGCCTTTCAATGTCATAAGGCAGATCCTTATAAGTAAAAACCCCTGTTTCCTCTGTTGCTTCATAGTCGATATAATTGTTTATTATAAGCAGCCCTGTGAACTGAGCTGCAAGGAATAGAACCAGAAGAAATATGGTTATCTTAACAGTATGTTTCATAACCACTGCAAAAAGGAAAAAGTTATATAAATTTATCCCTTTTACTAGGAATAAATGCTTGCGAATAACATAACAATCAGTGTTTTCTGCAAAGAAGATGAGAATATCGATGAAATCTCAAAGAAACTTGTCTCGCTATTTCCATTTGACCTTGAAAAAGAGAAACTAGAACTGAAAAGGGAAAACGCAAAAGGCTTTAATGAAAAAAAGATTGTAATCCTGAGCATTTTGATAAAAAAGGAGAGGCATACAAAGCAATTTCTGGAAAAACTCAAAGAAAGTCTCAATGATGATCAAAAGGATCTCATAAAAAAGCAAGCAGAAACAAGGCTTGATGAAGAACTCAATTTCTTCCTAAGATTTGATAAGGAAAAACTGATGCAGGAAAACCTGTTGTGGATCACCGACAGTGGTAATTGCTTCCATTTCAGGATGAGTGTGGCTACATTCCCAAAGAAAAGAGAGAAAGCAATAGCAGTTATCAACGAAATTCTATCCTGAGATTAGTTTAACCTTATCTTTTAGTGAAAAAGTGCTCCTGTTATTTGTTACAAGAGCCAAGCCATCAACATTTATCATGTACTTTTTCTTGTTCTTTGGGATCACTGTTAACTTGTCTTTAACATACTGGCTTTTTACGCTCTGTAACACACAATCTCCTTTCCAGATTGCCATGAGCTGCTTAAATGTATAAAACAGCCCTTTATCCTCAATAAAAAGCGCCTTGAATCTTTTTTCGCCAAGCGCTAGTTCATTTCCTATTGGAAAATCCTTGCCAAGATTACCATTTGAGATAATAAGACTCAGTAATTTTTGTTGTTTTATCTTTTTTCTATCAACAACAAATTCAAATTGCTTCGCTCTTCCCAAGAAGTGTTTTAGTATAGAAAGATTCACAGCGACGAAAAAGGGCGCCCTGTCTCCAAACAATCCTAAAAAGCCCTTGTAATATTTGTTTATTCTGCTTTCTGAGAAATGAGGCACGTCACCAAAAACACCTACTCCTCCAAAACCTATAAAGTGCCTGATTGTGCCCTCTGTGCGTACTTCGACAACACAAGCCTCAATCATTTTCTTTTTGGATATGCTATCGCAGATTATTTTTGCAGCACCATCTAGTTCATCAGGAATCTTAAGCGCTTTTCCTAACAGGTCTGCTGAGCCCTTTCTGACAAAACCCAGAATAATTCCCTTTGAAAGCTTGTTATTTACATAAAGCCCTTCTAATATGCTGTTGAATGTACCGGCACCACCTGCAGAAATGATAATTTTTTTGCCTTTTCGCACAAGTTCATTCGCCTTGTTACGTGCATCTTTATGCGTGTTCACTATGTGAACATTCACTTTTCCAGAATAATACTTCAAAAATACTTCTTTCATCACATCAATTTTCTTCCAGTCCTTAACAGAACCGGAAATCGTTGTGGTGATTATGTTTAGCTCTTCCATTTTATCTCCTTTTTCATCTTTGACTGGACCTGGTCCTTAGTCAGATTATCAACAGATATCTTGCAAACATTTATACGATATCTCTTTATTAAAGATGTAAGGGTCAATTCATATGATTTCTGCAATTCATCCAGAAATTTTTTATTTTCATGCTTTTGTAGAGGTTTTCCACGGGTCTGCGTCCTTTTCACTGCAGCTTTTGGGTTGAGTTTAAGAAAAAACACCTTATCCGGGACAGAAAGTTTTACTAATCTCCGTGTAACAAACAACTCTGGAAGGTTCTTTACAACACCTAAGTTTTCTTTTGCTGATATTGGCTTACCGCATAAATAGTCAGCTGCATGACCAACCCCTTTTCTCAGAACATAATTTTTATGGTAGAATCGCCCCCATGCCAGTGTGTTGATTAAGGATGATCCATCCTCAACAAGGATGTCTGCATTAAAGCGCTTATCAAGAGCAGTCATTATTTTCTTCCTTAAAATAAAATCTAATAGCTTTGATAATTTATAAACCGACTTATTTTTCTTATTCTTTGCAAAACTAGAGACCTTCCGCTTTAATCTGACCTGCCATAGATTGTCAATTTCAGATATTTTACTTTTTTCTCCAAAGTAAGCGCTGTCTCCAACATAACCTGTTTTTCTGGTTTTTGAAAGATTTTCAAATAACCTGAATGATGCTGTGCTTTTTCCGCTACCGTCTATACCAACGACACATATATATTCACTCATCTTGTTATATGTGAATCTGTATTCTGTGGCTTAAATACTTTTCCAAGAAAACAATCAAAAAATTTTTAAATAACCGCCTTCTCTGGATTTTATAGGGTAATAGTGATGGATGTAGAAGAACTAAAAAAAGAGTCCCAAAAGATACGAAGAATCGTACTAAAAATGCTGGCTGAAGCTGGCTCAGGTCATCCAGGCGGTTCGCTATCCTGCACAGACATTGTAACTGTTCTTTATTTCTCTCAGATGAAGCATAATCCTAAGGATCCAAACTGGGTCGATAGAGATAGGTTTGTTCTAAGCAAAGGTCATTCTGTTCCTGCTGTATACGCAGCTTTGGCAGAATGTGGTTATTTTGATGAAGATGACTTGATGAAGCTAAGAAAACCAGGATGTCATCTGCAGGGTCATCCAACAACTAAAACACCAGGAATAGAAATATGCACTGGTTCTTTAGGGCAGGGACTTTCTGTTGCAAATGGAATGGCTATTGCAGGAAAACTTGACAACAAGGACTATCATGTTTATTGCATTATTGGAGATGGAGAGAGCCAGGAAGGGCAGATATGGGAAGCTGCGATGACAGCTCCACACAGAAAACTTGACAATGTTATTGCATTCCTTGACCACAACAATTTGCAGATTGATGGAACCAATGATGAAGTTAAAAGAGTTATGCCGCTCAAGGAAAAATGGGAAGCCTTTGGCTGGCATGTTATTTGTATCGATGGTCATGATCATGAGCAGATTGTAAAGGCAATTGAAGAAGCAAAGACTATCAAGGAAAAACCAAAGATGATAATTGCTGAAACAATCAAAGGAAAAGGTGTTTCATTCATGGAAAACCAGGCAGGCTGGCATGGAAGAGCGCCAAACAAAGAAGAGCTTGAAACTGCACTTAAGGAGCTGGGAGAATGAGCGAAGCAACAAGAGATGGATATGGAAGAGGACTTGTGAAGCTTGGAGAGATGAATAAGGATGTTGTCGCTCTGGATGCAGACCTTGCAGAATCAACAAAATCAGGCAAGTTTGCAGATAAATTCCCTGAACGATTCTTTGAGATGGGTGTTAGTGAAGCTGATATGATTGGAACAGCAGCTGGTTTGGCATGCTGTAATAAAATAGCATTTGCATCAACATTCGCAATGTTTGCAACTGGACGTGTATTTGATCAGATTTATGATTCTGTTGCTTATCCTAATCTTGATGTTAAGATAGTTGGAAGCCACGGCGGCTTAGCAACTGGTGAAGATGGTGTAAGCCATCAGGCAATAACAGATATTGCATTGATGAGATCAATACCAAACATGAAGGTTATTGTTCCTGCTGACTCAATTGAAGCAGAAAAAGCAACAATTGCTTTAGCAGATATCGAAGGTCCTGTTTACATGAGAACAGGAAGAGCGAAAACAGACGCAATCTTCGACGAGAACTATGAATTTAAGTTTGGAAAGGGCGTTGTTTTGAAAGAAGGCAAGGATGTTGCAATACTCGCAACAGGAAGCCTTGTTATTGAAGCAAAAAAAGCAGCAGAGCTCCTTGAAAAGGAGAACATAAATGCATATGTTGTTAATATTCACACAATCAAGCCAATTGACAAGGATTTGATAATTAAATTGGCAAAAGAAACAAAAGGAATCGTGACTGTTGAAGATCACAATATTATTGGCGGCCTTGGTGGAGCTGTTTCAGAGGTTCTCTCGCAAAACAGCCCTGCAAAAGTGGAAATGATTGGTGTGAAAGACTGTTTCGCAGAGTCCGGCTGCCAGTGTGACCTCTACAATAAGTACGGCCTGACAGCAGAAGAGATTGTGAATGCTGCAAAAAGACTTCTCTAAAAACAAAAAGGTTTTTATACGTATATTCTCAAGGAAATATCAATGACAAAAATCATAGACCCCTGGGGCTCTAGTCTGCCTGAAGACTATGTAAAAATCATAAAAGACTTTGGTCTTGAACCTTTTACAGACATATTTCCAGACCCGAACAGACTTATGCGAAGAGGAGTTGTTTTTGCAGGTCGGGATATGCTTCAGATAGCTGATGCAATCAAGAAAAAAAAGAAGTTTTATGTTCTTTCAGGCATTATGCCATCTTCAGAAAGAATTCATCTTGGTAACAAGATGGTTGTTGAGAATATTAAATATTTCCAGGACCATGGTGCAGAGGCGTATATTCTTGTTGCTGACCTTGAGGCAACTGCTGCAAGAGGCGTAACGCTTGAAGACGCGAAAAAAAGAGCAATGGATTTCCAGATTCCTGCTTATGTCGCCCTTGGTCTTGACCCAAAGAAAACAAAATTCTATTTTCAATCAGAAAACAAGAAAGTTGTGCACTTGGCTTATGAATTCTCAAAAAAAATCACACTCAATGAATTCAAGGCAATATATGGTGATGCAAACCCTGGAAAAATAATGAGCGCACTGACACAAGCAGGTGATATACTCTATCCTCAGCTTAAGGAGAAAATGCCAGGCATAATTCCCGTCGGTGTTGACCAAGATCCTCATATAAGGTTAACAAGAGATATTGCAAAAAGAACAAAATCAAAATACAATTTTTTCCCACCATCAGGATTGTATCATAAATACACACCCTCGCTTTCTGGCAGTGTAAAAATGTCAAAATCAGATCCTACTTCATTTATTGAATTGCCAGAAGATCCAAAAACAGCGTGTAAAAAAATCAAGCGTGCTTTGACTGGCGGTCGTGACAATGTTGATGAACAAAGGAAAAAAGGTGGCGTTCCTGAGAAATGTATTGTGTTTGAACTGTATAAACAGCACTTTATTGAAGATGATAAGGAACTAAATAAGATTTTTGATGATTGTAAGGCAGGAAAAATTCTTTGTGGTGAATGCAAGCAGCTTGCATGTGAAAAACTTACCAAGTTTATGGATGAGTTCAACAAAAAACTTGAAAAAGCAAAGAAAAATGTTGATAAATTGGTAATAAAAGACTAGCCTATAGGCACGAAAAGTTTTTATACTACTTATTCATAGAATTCTATTATGAAATACGAAGAAGAAACACCTGCAGAGGAACCAGCTCCAGAAGAGCCTTCCGAACCTGCACCAGAAGAACCAGCACCAACAGAGCCAACAGAATAGACGGGTTACAGCTTTAACCTTGCGGCTTTAGTAGCTGGATGACCAAGGTTCTGCTAACGACAGTTCTATTCTTTAAAACCAAAGGTTTTTAAATGACTCCCGGATTCTTGCGAATATGGTAGAGTTAATTATAACAGAAAAGCCTAAGGCTGCTCAGAAAATAGCTGCTGCACTAGCAGAAGGCAAACCAATCAAAGAGACGAATAAAGGTGTCTCTTTCTATAAGATAACTAGAGGTAAGAAGGATATCTTAGTTGGTTGTGCAGTTGGGCATCTTTATGGACTTGTTGAAAAAGAGAAAAAAGGGTGGAAATACCCAGTCTTTGATGTAGAGTGGAAACCAATCCACGAAACAAATAAGTCCGCTGCTTTCTCAAAGAAATATCTTACAGCACTTAAGAAACTAAGCAAAGAAGCAGACGAATTCACATTAGCTACAGACTATGATATTGAAGGAGAGACAATAGGTCTCAATATTCTAAGATACGCATGCAAACAAAAGGATGCAAAACGTATGAAGTTCTCTACTCTTACAAAACCAGATGTAATCAAAGCATATGAAGATGTTTCTCCTACCTTAGATTGGGGACAGGCTAAAGCAGGCGAGACAAGACACGAGATGGACTGGTATTGGGGAATAAACCTGTCAAGAGCGCTTACTTCTTCAATTAAATCAGCAGGAATGTTCAAGATTCTAAGCATCGGTAGAGTGCAAGGACCTGCACTAAAGATTATTGTTGACAAAGAAAAGGATATAAAAGCATTCAAGCCAGATCCGTTCTGGCAAATAGAGCTAAACGGTAAAACAAAAGAAGGAACTATTGATGCATGGCATGAAAAAGACAAATTCTGGGAAAAGAAAGAAGCAGATGCTGTACTAAAGAAAGTAAAAGGTAAGGATGGTGTTGCTAGTGATGTTAAACTAGGAGAAATCAAGCAGAGCCCTCCTGTACCATTTGATCTTACAACACTACAAACAGAAGCATATAGAAGCTTAAGAGTTGCGCCAAAAAGAACACTTGAGATTGCGCAAGAACTCTATACCTCTGGTTTTATTTCTTATCCAAGAACATCTTCACAACAGTTACCGCCAGCAATTGGCTACAAAAAGATTCTTGAACAGCTTTCAAAGCAGAAAAACTACAAAGAGCTGTGTGAAAAACTGATGAAAAAGGATCTAAAGCCAAACAATGGAAAAAAGACTGATCCTGCTCACCCTGCTATTTATCCAACAGGAATATCACCAAAAAATCTTGAGGAAAAATCAGAAAAAGTATATGATCTTGTTGTTAGAAGGTTCATGGCAACATTTGCAGAGCCTGCACTAAGAGAAACAATGACTGTAAAGATCGATGTTAATAAAGAAATATTTGTTTCAAAGGGCATTCGCACAAAGGAAAAAGGGTGGCATGTCTTCTACGGTCCACATGTTAATCTAAAGGAAGAAGAATTTCCAAAGATTACAAAGGGAGAAGATGTTAAGGTAAAGAAAATAAAGCTGCATGCTAAAGAAACACAACCTCCACCAAGATATACTCCTGCTTCAATAATAAGAGAGCTTGAAAAGAAGAATTTAGGTACAAAAGCAACAAGAAGCGAGATAATTGACACTCTTTACAAAAGAGGCTATGTCGACGGTAGATCTGTTGAAGCAACAAACTTAGGAATACATATGGTTGAAACACTTGAAAAAAACTGCTCAAAGGTGCTTGATGAAGAGCTTACAAGGCACTTTGAAATGGAGATGGAAGAAATACAGGAAAAGAAAAAAGAAGGCAAAGATGTTTTGAAAGAAGCACGCACTGTTCTCAAAGGAATACTCACAGATTTCAAGAAAAAGGAAAAAGATATTGGTGATGGTTTGTTTGAAGCTACAAAAGAATCACATGAAAAAGCAAATACTATAGGGCCTTGTCCGAACTGTAAGGAAGGAACCCTTATGATGAGAAAAGGAAAGTTCGGAAGATTCATTGCATGCAACAAATATCCTGACTGCAAAACAACATTCAATATTCCGAATACAGGCCTTGCTAAGCCATCTGAAGATCTCTGCGAAGAATGCAAGCATCCGCTTATTCTTATGATTAGAAAGAATAAAAAGCCGCAGAGTGTGTGCATAAACGCTGATTGTCCTTCTAAGACACTAGAAACTGACAAAGAAAACACACCATGTCCAAGATGTGGCACTGGAAAACTTGTCATAAGAAAGAGTGTATATGGTCATTTTCTTGCATGCGGTGCTTTTCCAAAGTGCATGTATATTGACAGGTCAAAGAAAAAAGAAGAAGAACCTATTATAAAGAAATCAAAGTAAAACCTTTTTCTCTCTTAGAATCGACGGGCTACCGCCACCGTGCCAGCTTATTCTTGGTCGTATTCTTGCAGGATATATTCTCTCGTTTGTATCATCAAAGACCAAAGCAGCGCCCTTTACTCTTGGCAGCTCATTGATTGCTTTATCTAAACCTTGCCTCATATAGCTCTGCATGAGTGTTCCTAAAGCCTCTATGTCTATCTGCGCAGTTATTCTATGCGCAATAACAATGTCTGATTGTGTCATCACGTCTGTATGTATCTGTCCTGGCTGCTGTGAAGCAAGAACCAGAGATATTCCAGGCTGTCTTCCCTCTCTTAACAGCATCATCAATGCATCTGTTGCAGTTGTTCTTCCCTGCTTTGGCAGAAACTCATGCGCTTCATCAACCATCATCCATATCAATGGAAGCTGTTTTTTCTCGTTTTGCGCTCTTAGCTCACTAAAATAATTCATTGCCTGGTTTAACTGCTCCTTTTCTTCTGTTCTTCTCACAACCATTCTCTGTTGGAACAGTTTTTGTGCAACAAGACCAATAACCAGTGCTCTGATGCCCTGGGCTCCTGGCATTGATGCATAACAACTAACATCAAGAACTGTTATTTTCCCTCCTGTTGCAAGATCAGCAATCTCTGTTCCTTTTTTATCAAACAAACCCCAGCCATTCGCATTCATGAAAAGGTTCTCTGCAGCATCCCTAAGATGTGATTCTGATTTTTCATCTGCTTTTATCTCATCAACAATATCTAAAATAGAATAACCCACTCCTGATTCTTTTAATTTCTCTACTGCGCGTCCAATTACAACACCTATTGGTTCGTTTATTGAAACCTCAAAGGTCATGCACCAGTCCTCTGCAGATAACTCCACAGGTCTTATTGAAAAAGGAAAATCAGTAGGTATTCCCTGCTCCTGAAATTTCCTGAAGTGGCCGCTTGGAGTGTATATCTGCAGGTTTAGCTTCTTGAATCTCAGTTCCCAATCTTTGAGCAGTTTCTCGTCTCTCTTGTTCTCATACTTCATTGTCCAGAATATGCCCATTGTATCCAGAAGAATAACTGAGATGTTCTGTGAGATTTCCTCAGGCAAACCCATTATAGCTTCTGCCATGGATCCCATTGTATAGCTTTTTCCAGAACCCCTTTTTCCGCAACAGAACACAACGTGACTTCGAAGAGCATCCATGTATATGTTTGTAGACAACGAGGTGGTTTGACCCATCTTAACATAATGCCTGCCTAGAAGAAAGATTGCTTCGTCTCCAAACTTCTTTCTATCCTCATCGTCTCGCCCTACAATTATCTCATACATACTACTAAATCTTGTAAAGATTATTTATAAACCTTTGCTTAAAAGAAGACGCTCTAGGAATGCTTCTTTCGGAAATAATAAACATAGCCTACAATAAGGATAACAGTAAGAATAGCTGCCACAGAATAAACGATTTTCTTCTTTTGTTCATCTCTTTTTTCACGAAATTGCTGTTCAGATTTAGATTCAACAGATGCTTTCAGTTCACCGTTCATCAAATGTGAAAACTCACTTGTTGAATCGTTAGCATACCAGTTAAGCTCAAGATTAAACTTCTTCTTTTTTTCTATAGACCAAGAGGGATCAAGAGGAACTCCTTCTGAACAATCAAGTATTATTTCGCTGTTATCTTCACCGTTATTCAAATGTAAACCATTCTTTCCGTCCTGCCAAATAATTCCTGTGTAGTCTGCTTTGCAAAGGACTCCGTTTGTATCACCCGTTCCAGTTGCTGTTATGTCTAAAATAAGTATTCCCTGACCCATTCCGTTCTCTAACATCAATTCTATTCTATTGGAATCAGCATCTATCCAGTTATCCTTACAATTAAGACCCATCTGAAGCCAACACTTCTCTGGAATAAACGTAGATGTAACAACCGCAGCGCTGCCTAGACTAAACAAAACTATGAGAATGAAAAGCATAGCAAGTTTTTTGTGTTTCATCTTAAGGTCCTACTTTAGTCAGCAGACCTCCGTTGTTGATGTGTGCATAGAGATGGTTTGAGTCATCCTTGTACCACTCAAGGTCTATGTCGAACTTCTTTTTATTTCCTTCAAATTCTGATAAGCTTGCTCCGCTGCAGTCAAGTGTTATATGAGTAGATTCACCATTGCCCATATGCCTGCCGTGTTTTCCTTCCCATCGCTCATCAGAGAATACCTTTGAACATGTTAATCCTTTTAATTCACCAGTGCCTTTCAAAGTCATTGTGTAAAGCATTATTCCTTGTCCCATTTGATTTTCAATGTCAAATTGGATATTGTTTTCGTAAATATCCATGGTCCATGACTCACAGAGCATGCCTGCCTGAAAATCACATCTCTCTGGCAATAGATTTCCTGGGTCAAGAGCTCCATAGTAAGCTAAAGCTCCTATTAAGGTAAGTCCAAGTGGCACTACAAATAAACTAACAATAATCGCTGCAACAGCAGGTCCTTTTCCTTCGCCTCCACTGTTGCTAATTTTAACTAAAGCAACTATTCCTAGGATAATACCGACTAAAGGAATAAGAAAAGAAAAAACAAGAGCCAACACAGCTAAATCTTTGGTTTCCATTTTACGGTTTTACATAAGCCATCAAAGAGCCTTTCATTGTGTGCGAATATTGCGGCTCTGCATCATCATTGTAGTATACAACTTCTATGTCAAACCTCTGAATTGCATCTCCTTTAAGCTCTGAAAGGCTTCCAGTGCAATCAAGGGTCACTGATAAAGAATCGCCGTTAGACATATGTGCACCTGGCTTTCCAGGTTCCCACTTTACTTCAGAAAATTCATTTGTGCAAGTGATTCCTGCTGCATCCCTAAGACCTGTTGTTGACATGGATGTGAGGATTATTCCTTTTCCCATAGTATTCTGCAGAGAAAATTCCATGTTGTTGAAAAATGCAGATGGTTTATAATCTATACAATTTAGACCCATCTGAAGCTCACATCTCTCTGGTACAAAGTTTCCAGGTTCCATTACCCCAAAATAAGACAGTGAGCCTATAATCACAAAAACAAAAGGTATCACAAATATCAGCACAAGTATCATTCCTATACAACTAATCGCGACTGCTGCAATTGCCACTCCCTTTCCTTCGCCGCCTTGTTTGTTTATCCTTGACAAGGCAATTATGCCTACAATAAACCCTGCAAGAGGAATTAAAAAAGCAAGTATTAATCCAAGTATAGCTAAATTTTTGGTTTGCATCTTAATAGACTACTTCAGCCATCATTCTACCATTCATTGTGTGTGAATATGTTTTTTCTGAGGCGTCATTGTAGTATACAATTTCTAAATTAAACCTCTGCTTTTCATCTCTCTTTAGTTCTGAAATGCTTGAGGTACAATCAAGTATTACATCACCTGTATCTCCATTTTCAATGTGTAGACCTGGCTTTCCTTCCCAAGATTCTCCAGAATACTCTTTAGTGCATGTAACTCCTGCTGCGTCTCCAGTACCTGTTGCAGTCATGGATGTAAGTAGAATTCCTTGACCCATACCATTTTGAAGTTTAATTTGTATGTTGTCGTCAAATGAAGATATCATGAAATCCACACATCTAAGTCCCATTTGAAGCTCACATTTTTCAGGCAGTATTGGTGTAGGACTCACCACTCCAAAATATGCCATAAATATCGTGAAAAACATAATAGGTACTATTACAAATCCTAAACAACCGATAATAATTGCTGCAATTGCAGCTCCCTTTCCTTCGCCGCCTTGATTCTTAATCTTTGATAAGGCGACTGCTCCTATGATAAGGCCTGCGATAGGCACAAAAAAAGCAAGTATTAATCCGAGTACAGCTAGATCTTTGGTTTCCATTGTAATATCTACTCTCCACTCTGCAATTTATAAACCTTTCTCATTCAAAAAGATTTATAAACCTAGATGGACTTCCAGAACACATGAAAACAAACATCAAGAAAACATTCGGCCCATTAAGGGTGGAAATCGAAAAAGCAGACAAAAAGAGGGATGAACTGATACTCAAGTCTCGAGATATTATTAAGCTGTCAAAGAAAATCATTTATTCTGTCCAGCGAAACGATCTTAAGACTGCAAAGCCATTAATCAGCAATATTAAAACAAAAGTAGCAGCGCTTAAAAAATACTCAGAATGTGATTCAGGATCATATAGGGTTGCAATGCAGGAGTATGTTGAAGCTATCGCGTTCTATGAGTTTGTTAACAGCAAAAAGCTGCCTACAAAAGCAGCTCTTAATGTTAGTGCTGAGCACTATTTACTTGGTATTTGTGATTTAACTGGCGAATTAGTCAGAAGAGCAATTAACATGGCGATAAAAGGAAACAAAAAAGAGGCATTGGCAATTAAGGATTTTGTTAGTGATGTATATGGAGAGCTTATGCAGTTTGACTTCAGAAATAGCGAGCTAAGAAGAAAGTTTGACGGAATCAAGTATGATCTGAAAAAGCTTGAGGATTTAGCTCTTAATTTGAAACTAAAACGATGATAGATAAAAAAGAAATAAAAAAGCAGGCAAAGCAGATAATGGACGATTTCATTAAGGCTTTGGACAAAGTCAAGGAAAAAGATATTGACTTTGGTACTGAAAGAGAAGAGTCTACAAGAACGCCTGATGATTACAAAGAGGATGGCTTTAAGGATAGAATGCTGAAGAACGCTCCTAAGAAAAAAGGAGACTATGTACTTATGGAAAAGAAAAGCTGGTAAAATGCTTAAAGAAAAAATCGATGATATAAAATCAGGGAAACTTAAGGCTGTTGATAATATAAAGGGCTTTCTTAAGGAAATTGAAAAAAACAACAAGAAATTCAATATTTTCCTGCATGTAAACAAAGATGCAGTGAAGCAAGCAGAGGAAATTGACAAGAAAAAGAAAAAAGGGAAGCTTGCGGGCCTTGGAATTGCTGTAAAATGCAATATTTCTGTTCTTGACATGCCTATTAGCTGCGCATCAAAGACCCTAGAAGATTATTATGGGACATATGATGCTGATGTAATAAAAAAGATAAAAGCAGAGGATGGAATAATATTAGGCCTTGTAAACTGCGATGAGTTTGCATCTGGCGCATCAGGAGAATCATCTGCATTCGGTCCAACAGACAATCCTGCGGCTCCTGGCAGAATCCCAGGCGGTTCAAGCTCTGGCAGTGCTGCTGCTGTTGCAGCAAATATGTGTGATCTTTCTTTAGGTACAGACACAGGCGGTTCAACAAGGAATCCTTCTTCACACTGCGGTGTTACAGGTGTAAAGGCAAGCTACGGAAGAGTATCAAGATATGGCATGGTTGATCTTGCCATGAGCTTAGAAGGCATAAGTCCTGTTAGTAAGGATGTTTATGGCTGCGCTTTATTGTTAGAGGTTATTGCTGGCAAAAGTATTCGTGATGCTGTTACTCTAGATGCAAAGGTTCCCGAGTATACCAAGGAAATAAAAAAGAAGCCAAAGATTACAATTGGTGTGAGCAAGGATTTTGAAAAGCTTTGTGATGATAAGAGAATCTATAAGTTGATTCAAAACGCAATTGACAAGCTTTCAAAGGAAAACGGATACAAAGTAAAGGATGTAAAGCTAAAGTACGTTGACCTTTCAATACAAACCTATTATCCAATTGTTTATGTGGAGTTCTTTTCAAGTACAAGAAAGCTTGATGGTAAAAAGTACGGAAAAAAGATAGAGGATGCGTGTGGTGAAGAGGTTTATAGAAGAATAATGGGTGGACGAGAGATATCGCGTGCAGAGCACCATGGAAAATATTACAGAAAGGCATTGGTAGCAAAAAAACTCATAAAAGATGATTTTGAAAAAGCATTCAAGGAAGTTGATGTTATTTTGTCGCCAACAACTCCAAGATTACCACACAAATTTGAGGAAAAAATAACAGACCCGAAGGTCATGTATGCATATGACGCATATACCTGCCCTGCTAATCTTGCAGGAATCTGTGCAGGTGTTGTAAAAGCAGGGGAAATAGAAGGCATACCAGTTGGCCTTCATATAATGGCACCTCGACTAAAAGAGGAGCTAATGCTGCAGGTGATGAAACTATGGGAAGATACACGGTAATTTTACTTATTGCACTCTTTTTTGTTATGGGATGTGACCAAGCACCTATTAATGAACCAATTCAGGAAAATGAAACAATCGAAGAAGAGGTAGTTGAAATGAAAAATGTTCTTTTCATTATTGCACAAAACAATTTCAGAGATGAAGAACTGAATGAACCTAAAAAGATTCTTGAAAGCGCAGGACATAATGTTGATGTTGCAAGCTTAACAATGGCAACTGCAAAGGGTATGCTTGGCATGCTTATTACGCCTGATTTAACTGTTAATGAAGCACTAGCTAAGGTGGAAAACTATGATATGGTTGTAGTTGTTGGTGGAAGCGGTTCGCCTTCACTTGCAGACTATCCAGAGGTTCTAAGCCTGCTGAAAAAAGCAGATGAAAAAGAAAAAGAGCTTGCAGGCATCTGCCTTGGTCCAATGACAATGGCAAAAGCAGGCGTGCTTAGTGGAAAGAATGCCACTGTTTTTAATACAGATGATTCACTTGATGCCTTAAGACGTGGCGGTGCTAAATACACTGCAGGAGACCTTGTTGAGGATGAAAGACTTGTTACTGCATCTGGTCCTGAAGCATCAACACAATTCGGAGAAAAACTAGCAGAGATACTAAGAGGGTGATTTTATGCTTGATTTAGATGGAGTAAAGATAGAATGGCTTGGTCATGCTTGCTTTAAGATAACAGGAGAGAAGCTGATATACATAGATCCTTATCAGATTGAAGAGAACGAAAAAGCAGACATAATTCTTGTAACACATGGTCACTATGACCACTGCAGTGTTGGAGACATACAGAAGCTTACAAAGCACGATACTGTAATAATTGCAACAGCAGACTGTCTCAGTAAGTTGCCTGCAGAAAGAGTTGGTGCAAAAGATGTTAAGATTGCTGCTCCTGGAAAGAAATTCCAGACAGATGGTGTCCTGATAGAGGCTGTACCTGCTTACAATGTTGACAAGCAGTTCCATCAAAAGGATGAGGAATGGGTAGGGTATATTGTTGAAACCAAAAACAAGAGAATCTATCACGCAGGAGACACTGATTTTATTTCTGAGATGAGTAATCTGAAGAATATTGATGTTGCACTGCTGCCAATTGGCGGAACATACACCATGGATGCAAAAGAAGCAGCAAAAGCTGCAGATGCAATCAAGCCAAAGATTGCAGTTCCAATGCACTATGGCAAGATAGTAGGAAGCAGCGCAGACGCAGAGACCTTCAAGGCATCTACTTCAGTGAATGTTGAGCTAATGTAGGCAAAGCTTTATAAATAATTCTTGAACACTTTAGAGGTATGTTAAGAAGTAATACCTGTGGGGAGCTCACAAAGAAGGATGTTAAGAAAAAGGTAACTTTGTGTGGCTGGAGCCGTAGCAGAAGGGATCATGGCGGAGTAATCTTCATTGACTTGGTAGACCGCTATGGAATTACACAGGTTGTATTTGATCCATCTCATAACAAAGAAGTCCATAACATAGCTGAGCGCGTTGGTAATGAGTGGGTGATTCTTGTTAAGGGCGCTGTAAGACCAAGACCTTCTGGAATGATTAATCCAAAGCTTACAACAGGTGAGATAGAGATCATTGTTGACCGCATTGAAATTCTGAACAAATCAGAAGTAACTCCTATTCAGGTTGATGATCACGTAACAGCTAATGAAGATGTCAGATTAAAGTACAGATATCTTGATCTTAGAAGGCCTGTTATGCAGAAACATATTGAAACAAGGCATAAGGCAGCGCAGGCAGTAAGGGAATATTTTAACGATAACAAGTTCCTTGAGATAGAAACACCACTGCTTATTAGAAGCACACCAGAAGGAGCAAGGGACTATGTTGTTCCAAGCAGGGTTAATCCTGGAAAATTCTATTCACTGCCGCAGAGCCCACAGCTCTACAAGCAGATTCTAATGATTTCCGGCATGGACAGGTATTATCAGATAACAAAATGCCTGAGAGATGAAGACCTCAGAGCAGACAGACAGCCTGAATTCACACAGATAGATGTTGAAATGAGTTTTGTGGATGAAGAAGACATCCAAAAGATGACAGAAGGAATGCTTAAGCATGTTTTCAAGAAAGCAGTAGGATTGGAGATTAAGACTCCGTTCCCAAAAATAACATACCATGATGCAATGGAAAGATACGGAAGTGATAAACCAGATACAAGGTTTGACTTAGAATTGATTCCTGTTGAAGATATTGTTAAGGACTCTGACTTCATGGTTTTCAAGCAGGTTCTGGATAAGAAAGGAACTGTAAAGTGCATAAATGCAAAAGGCTGCGCAAAATTCTCAAGAAAAGAGATTGATGAATTGATATCGTTCGCTCAAAGCCTTGGTGCAAAAGGCATGGCCTGGATAAAAATGGAGGATAAACTTGAAAGCTCCATAATCAAATATCTAAATGATGATATTCAAAAGAAGCTCATAGCAAAAACAAAGGCAAAGAAAGGTGATTTGCTGTTATTTATTGCAGACGAGCATTTCACAACAAACACAGTCCTTGGAAACATAAGGCTAAAGCTTGCTGAAAAGCTCAATCTTATCAAAGGCGGATTCTCCTTTGTATGGGTAACTGATTTCCCATTAGTTGAATATGATGAAACAGAGCAAAAGCACGTTGCAGTTCATCACCCATTCACAAGTCCAAAGGACCCTGCTATGTTTGAAAAAGATCCAAAGAATGCTATTGCAAAAGCATATGATGTAACATTGAATGGAATTGAGATTGGCGGCGGATCAATAAGAACACATGATCCAAAAATACAGGAAAAGGTGCTTGGTGTTTTGGGCATAGATAAAAAAGAGGCAAATGATAAATTCGGTTTCCTTCTGGAAGCACTAAGTTATGGAGCTCCTCCTCACGGAGGTATTGCTATGGGTTTTGACAGAATGGTTGCACTTCTCTGCGGCTTTAATGACATTCGAGAGGTCATGGCTTTCCCTAAAAACAAGAAAGCAGAGAACCCTATGGATGGTTGCCCATCTCCAGTAGACGATAAGCAGCTAAAAGAGCTGAATATTAAGACTAATATTCTTAAGAAGTAAAAAACGGCAGTTTTTTAAATGAATCAGACTTCTTGGAGTTCTATGATTGAACTATTCACACTGAAGAAGGACAGAGTAGAGTTTATGGAGCACTCCAGTGTATCTAGAACTCTAACCTGGACAAAGATTGTTGGTGGTAAAAATACTGTATGGATGAGATGCCTTAATCCTAATGAAGAAACAATCGCTGTGCTTTCTGAAGTCTCAAAGATTCCTGTTGAGGAGTTCAGGGAATCTATGGAAGAGGAAGAGAGACCAAAACTGAGCATGAACAGATATCTTGAGATTGTCTACAGAGCTCCTGAAATAGAAGAGGGAGATGTTGTAACTGTTCCTGTTTACATTTATATTGTTAATAATCTTATAATTACAATTGAAAAAAGCAAGAATTCTATTCTTGATGGAATGTCAAATGGTATGAAAGCTAACAAGAAGCGCTTTTTATTCAAAAAACCAATTGGTTATTTCATTTTCCTTTTACTTGATCAGGTAAACGATGACTTCCTGAAATACATAGATCGCATAGGAGCAAAGGTTGATGTGTTTGCAGAAAAGAAAGCGCTTTCAACAGAGACTGTAGAAAAGATATATGATTCAAGCGTAACGCTGAGCTACTTTAATCAGGCGCTTATTGCAAATATAGAGGTAGTTAACAACCTGAGAAAGTGCTATTACAAAACATTTTCTGATGAAGACAGAAAGAGGTTTTCAGAGCTGTATTTCGACGCATTGCAAATCATGGACACAGAAAAGATTCAGAGAGATGTTATCAGTAATCTATTCAATATGCAAGCAGTGATTAATGCTGACAGACTTAATAATTTCATGAAAACAATTGCGTTTTTTGCACTGATAATCATGCTTCCTACATTGATCACAGGAATGTATGGAATGAATATCAACAATCTTCCATTGGCTAATAATCCTTATGCGTTCTACATACTGCTAGCAGTAATGCTTGTACTTGTTATGGGTCTTTTCTATGCATTCAAAAGGACTGTAAAGTGAAACTAAGTCTTGTTACCGGAAATAAGAATAAGGTTCGTGAGTTTAAACTTCTTATGGGTTCTGATTTAGAAGCGATAAACCTTGAATACCCTGAACTGAAATCTGATGATCCATGCGAGATTTCTAGGATTGCTGCGAAGACGCTAGCAGAAAAAATGAAAAAGACAGTTATTGTCGAGGATTCCGGTCTTTTCGTAAAAGCGCTGAATGATTTCCCAGGAACATCAACTAAATACATCTTCAACAGAATAGGGAACAAAGGAACTCTAAAGCTTATGAAAGGTGTTAAAGACAGGAAGTGTTGGTATAAATCAGCAATAGGCTATTGCGAGCCTGGAAAGCAGCCAATAAGTTTCCTTGGCACAGAAGAGGGGAAGATTGCATCAAAAGAAAAAGGCACTGCAGGCTGGGGCCAGGATCCGATCTTTATCCCAAAAGGGAAACAAAAGACATACGGTGAAACAAGAAAGCCAGGAGACGTAAATATCTTCAGAAAAAGAGCTATTGAGAAGCTGATTGCTTATTTGGAAGACAGATAATTGCTTATTCTATACAAAGAAAAAATTTTTATAGGTTTTTCAGTTGCCCTCCATAAAATGAGAGAAAGATCATTTGATGGGAGGCAGAAGATAACTGATAATGAATTCAGAATGCTTAAGGTTTTAACAACAGCAGTATCCAGCCCATTTTATGACATACAAATATATGGCAGAGAGAAAATCCCAGAAGAAGGTCCGGCAATTATTGCATCTAAGCACGCATATGGGTTTGACCCTGTTTTAATGGGTTTGCTTCTTGAAAAACCATTCGCTATTGCTGCAAAGAATGAGCTCTTTGAAGGTGAGTGGTGGGCCAAAATCCTCGGGCCTATTTATTCAAGAATGGGTGCTGTTAAAATAGGAGGAATCAATAAAGAAAACAATTCTCAAAAGTACATTGAACAATGCTTAAGTGAAGAATCCGGAAAACGTGTTGTTGTTTTCGTTGAAGGACATAGAGTAGAGGGATATCGTCCTGGCAGAATAAAAAGTGGTTTAGCTGCACTCATAGAAGGAATAGAAAATGGTGCAGAAATTCCTATTGTTCCTGTTGGACATTTTTACTCAAAAAAACCATTTCCATCAAAAGAATCACTAAACCCATTAAATAAGACAAAGATTGCAGTTGTTGCAGGAGAACCTGTTTATCGTGAGAATTTTTCAAAAGACAATCATAACAAACGTGAATGGATGAAAAATGTAAGGGAATTCTCAGAGGAACTTAGAGGGAGTATAGATGAATGTTGCATTGCTGCAAAACATCTAGTCGAATCCCCTGCTGAAAGGACTTATCTTCCTAAGGGCTAAAACAACCGTTGGAACTATATTCAGAACATAATCAATTTCTTCCTGTGTTGTGTATTTGCTTAGCGTGAATCTGATTGAACCATGAGCAATCTCCGGAGGCAAACCAATTGCTGTCAGAACATGGCTTGGGGTAAGTTCTTTTGAAGAACATGCAGAGCCTGTTGAAACATATATGCCTTGCGCATCAAGTCTCATAAGCATCGCTTCTCCTTCAATATACTTGAATATTATGCTTGCATTATTACACAACCTGTTTTCTCTTGAGCCGTTTAGTTGTGTATGAGGAATCTTGAGTAGCCCATCAATGAGTTTATCCCTTAAAACCTGCATGTGCTTTATGTCTGCTTTTGTTGTTAGTTCTGTTGCCTTTGCAAAACCAACCACGCCTGCAACGTTCTCTGTTCCTGCTCTCATCTCGTTTTCCTGATGACCGCCAAATAGCATTTTGTTCAGCTTTATCCCCTTTCTTACGAACAGAGCACCAATTCCTTTTGGACCGTGGATTTTGTGCGCAGAAAGTGAAAGCATATCAATATTCATTGCATCAACATCAATTGGGACCTTTGTAAAGGTCTGCACAGCGTCGGTATGAAAAGCGATTCCTCTTTCCTTACAAAACTCTCCAATCTCCTTTATTGGCTGTATTGTTCCTATTTCATTGTTTGCGTGCATTATTGTAACAAGAATTGTTTTTTCTGTTATTGCTTTTTTCAAATCATCCAGAGAAACAAAACCTTCCTCATTCACAGGAAGAACTGTTACCTCAAAACCATCTTTTTGAAGCTGTTCGCATGCTGCTAAAACAGCGTGATGCTCGATTGATGAAGTGATTATATGGTCTCCTTTGCTCATATTTGCGTGAACAAAGCCTCTAATTGCAAGATTATCTGCTTCTGTTCCTCCAGATGTGAAGATTATTTCTGCTGGCTTTGCATTTATCTTTTCAGCGATGATTTTCCTGCTGTTTTCAAGAAGTTCTTTTGCTTCTTTTCCTGGAGTGTATAAGCTTGATGCATTTCCAAATTTTTTTGTCATTACATCTACTATTTCTTTTGCTACTTCCTCAGCAACAACTGTTGTTGCCCCATTATCCAGATATACCTTCATTTTGTACACACACAACAGTTTTTTGGAACAGCTGAATTTGCTTTATGTATTTTACACAAAAAACCGCTTTTCTTGATTTTCTCACACAGGTTTTGCATCTCTTCCATTGCAAGTTCGCTGTTTTTTGCGATCTTTTTTGCAGACTCTTTAATTGTTCTTTTTATGTCAGTATCAAAACAAATATCCTTTGCTCTTTTTGAATTAAGATATTGTGATATTGCTGCTTCTGTTATGCCAAGCATCTTCGCAGCATCTTTCTGGGATACTTTCTGTTCTTTGACTAGAGCACTTGCTAGCTCTTTCCTTATTGCAGGAATAATATACCAAACCTCTATTTCTTGAGGTGTTTTTATAACACTCATATGACTTAACAATCGTTAAGTTGTATATATATTTTGCGGTTTGACTGCTTTTCGATATGTTTAAAAAATAGCAGAACATATAAAGGGTATGAAAACCCTTTTGGACTACTTTTTTATGAACAGAAAGATAATGCCTTCAAGCTATTTCCTACTTATTCTTGCAAGTGCAATAGCCCTCCACTTTTTTTTCCCTGTTACTAGCATTGTAAAAAGCAACTTTAAGTTTATAGGGATACTTATCTTGTTGTTTGCAATAATAATAGATTTTTGGGCTTTTTTGTTATTCAGAAAAAAAAGAACTGTGATTAAAGCACATCAAAAACCTCTTTATTTAGTGATATCAGGTCCTTTTAAGATAAGTAGACATCCAATGTACTTAGGTATGGCGATAGCGCTTCTTGGAACATCAGTCATAATGGGTTCGCTTACACCGTTTATAACACCTTTTTTATTTTTAGCAGTTATGAACAAAAAGTTTGTTTCGGAAGAAGAAAAAGTTCTTGAGAAAGATTTCGGAGAAAAATATAGAGCCTATAAAAGAAAAGTAAGAAAATGGATTTAAGCTGTATTTAGCATTAACTTTAAATAAGATTGGTTTCAGTTTAATTTTGAGGTGAATTATATGGAAACTCACAAAAGAACAATCTACAAAACAATCACCTGGAGAATTATTGCAACATCAACAACCGTACTGACTATATTCTTCATATCAGGGAGCTGGTCGCTTGCAGTGGGCTCTGGATTAACAGCAAACGCGTTCAAAACAGCATTCTATTATGCACATGAGAGAGCATGGAACAAGAGCGATCTTGGAAGGAATATTAAAGGAAAGAAGAAATAATCTATTCTAAGTATTCCTTTTCTATTTCATGAGCATGTTTAATCAATATTTTCATAATTTCTTCAGCAACCTCAGGATTCATGCCCTCTTTTGCTGCTATTTTACGGGCATTGGCAATAACTTCCTCTTCTCTTTTGGGTTGTTTTCTTGGAAGATTGTTGTCTAGTTTGTATTTCGCAATTTCAGGAATAAGCTTCATTCTTTTTGCTACTGCTTTTAGTATTTCAAGTTGAGAAGCGTCAAGCTCAGACCTTATTTCATCAATATTTCTGCTCATTTTAGCTAAAAAACGCCTTTTGGTTTAAAAATAGTTCCTTATTCCACTCCCCATTGGACACCCGCGCGCAGAGTATTTAAAGCCCCTCGGACTACTATATAAAGGAGCTCCACCGGAAATCAAGGGGGCATATAAAAACTAACATAAGCTTTCGACGATAAAAGTATTTATAAATGAACCTGATTTAAATACTTTATAAATAAATTTTCGTGGGGGGGATTAATATGACTAAAAAAGACATAAAAGTGGTCAATATTGTCATTAGCACGTCTTTAAAGCATGATGTGCCTCTAGAAAAGATGGCTGCCACTTTATCGAACACAGAATACAATCCAGAGCAGTTTCCAGGCTTGGTTATCCGAATAAAGGAGCCTAAGACCTCCGCTTTGATATTCAGCAGTGGAAAGGTCGTTTGCACCGGTGCCAGAAGCATGGAAAAAGTAGAGGAATCCATTAAGAAGATCATAAAGAGCCTAGAGAAGATTGGCATCAAAATTACCATAAAGCCAGAGATCAAGATCCAGAATATTGTTGCCTCAGGCACAGTTGGTATGGATTTAAACCTGAACACACTAGCTATGAAGCTTAAGAACACAGAATATGAGCCAGAACAGTTCCCTGGACTTGTATACAAGCTTATGGACAGTGACATTAAAGCAACATTCTTGCTTTTCAGCAACGGAAAGGTTGTGTGCACAGGCACAAAGAGCGAAACAGAAGTCAACAAGGCTTTGGACAAGCTTATACTCAACCTAAAGAAGGTTACAAAGAAAAAGTAACCTCTTTTTTTGTTTTTCTATATTAAACTAACTAGAGGTCATCATCCAAAATGGATGCAACAGAGCAAATAAAAGGGTTCCAGGAGTTTCTTGAAGATAATTATAAAGCAGATATACTAAAGAATGCAGGGGCAGGAAAGCTTTTTGTTGTTGCTGATTTCAATAAACTATCAGAACATGATCCTGAACTTGCAGAACTTCTTCTAGAACAGCCTGAGGAAGGTGTAAAAGCTGCAGAACTTGCTCTAGAACAGTTTGACCTGAAAGAAAAAGCAAAGAAGTTCAGAGTGAGGTTTAATGGTCTTCCAAAAAGCAGCAAACTGATGATAAGAAATGTCAGAAGCAAACATCTTGGAAAACTATACTTGATGGAGGGGCTTGTAAGACAGAAATCAGATGTAAGGCCTCAAGTGATAACATCAAAGTTTGAGTGTCCGAGCTGTGGCAACATAACCTCTGTACTGCAGATTGATAATTCATTCAAAGAACCGACAAAGTGTGGCTGCGGAAGAAAAGGAAAGTTCAGATTGATAAGCAAAGAACTTGTCGATGCTCAGGGAATAGTCTTTGAAGAAATCCCTGAAAGTCTTGAAGGTGGAGAGCAACCAAAGAGAATGAATGTTTTCCTTAAGGAGGATCTTGTTAGCCCTATCTCAGATAAAAAAACAAATCCAGGAAGCAAGATCAGAATCAGTGGAGTAATCAAAGAGGTTCCTGTTGTTTTGAAAACAGGTGCAAAATCCAACAGGGTTGACCTGCTTATTGAAGCAAATCATGTTGAAGCTGTTGAAGAAGATTTCTATGATATAAAGATATCAAAAGACGAAGAAAAGAAAATTAAAGAGTTATCGCAGGATCCAAGAATTTATGAAAAAATGGTAGCATCGCTTGCACCTTCAATATTTGGCTATAACAGAGTTAAGGAAGCGCTGCTTCTCCAGCTGATGGGTGGAGTGCACAAACAAAGGAGTGATGGTGTTAAGTCAAGAGGAGATATGCACGTACTGCTTATTGGTGATCCTGGTGCAGGAAAATCACAGCTTCTGAAAAGAGTTTCTGATATCGCACCAAAAGGAAGATATGTTAGTGGTAAGGGCGTTTCAGGAGCAGGACTGACTGCAGCAGTTGTTAAGGATGAATTTCTTGGTGGTTGGAGTCTTGAAGCAGGAGCGCTTGTGCTTGCAAGCAACGGTTTGTGTTGTATAGATGAAATGGATAAGATGGGAGTTGATGATAGGAGTGCAATGCACGAGGCATTGGAACAACAGACAATCTCAATATCAAAAGCAAATATACAGGCAACACTTGTCGCAAGAACAACCGTACTTGCAGCTGCAAATCCGAAGTTCGGAAGATTCGATCCGTATGGATTGATTGCAGAACAGATAGATTTGCCGCCAGCACTAATCAACCGTTTTGATCTTATATTCCCTATTAAGGATCTTCCTGATCAAACAAAGGATGAAAAAATGGCAAAGCACATCCTTAATCTCCACCAGACACCAGACATAGAGGAACCAGAAGTTGATACTAATCTGTTGAGAAAATATCTTGCATACGCAAGGCAGAATTCTTCTCCTAAACTTACTGACAGCGCACTAAACGAGATAAAAGACTTTTATGTCAGGATGAGGAATCTTGGCTCAGGTGAAGAAAGAGCTTCAAAGTCGATTCCGATATCACCAAGACAACTAGAAGCCTTGGTTAGAATTGCAGAAGCATCTGCAAAGGTAAGGCTTGCTGATAAAGTTTCTAAAAAAGATGCAAAAAGAGCAATAGACCTATTGACATATTGCTTACTACAGGTCGGATTGGATAAAGAAACAGGAAAAATAGATATTGACAGAATAACAACAGGAATACCCGCATCAAGGCGTGATAAAATCTTCAGTGTTAAAGAAGTCATAGTAGAACTTGAAGGAAAACTCGGAAAAACAGTTCCGATTGATGATATTTTAAGAGCCGCATCAGAAAAAGGCATTAATGAAAGCGAGGTTGAAGAAGTAATAGATAGATTAAAACGCTCGGGGGATCTATATGAGCCAAGACACGGCTTCGTCAGCAGGATCTAAAGCAGATATGAAAAGGCTTGTTGCGTACAAAGCCTCTGTTTCTGATATTATTAATGGAGCGTTTGTAAAAGGGGATGGTTGGGAGCCAAACTATATAGTTAGTCTTGGAAAAAAGATGTCAAGGGTTAACCTAATGGGGGTTATTGTTTCAAAAAACAATGAAAGGAATATCAGATCGCTGAAGCTCGACGATAGCACAGGTGTTATTCCAATTCATTCGTTTAATGATGACAATATCCTGGAAAAGACAGAAGTTGGGGATGCTGTCACAATCATAGGAAGACCAAGAAACTATGGTGAAGAAAAGTACATTATGCCAGAACTAGTGAAAAAACTATCTGATCTGCGATGGATTGAACATAGAAAACTGGAACTTAAGAAAACAAAGCCAGAAGAAACTAAAGTCGAGACAGAAAGTGTTGTTGTTGAGGAAAAAGAGGATTCGGATTCCTCAAGAATATATGAACTCATAAAAGAGATGGACTCTGGCGATGGTGTTGAGATAGATGATGTGATAACCAAAGCTCAATCAAGCAACGCAGAGCAGATAATAAATAATCTCCTAAGAGAAGGAGATATCTTCGAAGTAAGAGCAGGACGAATAAAGGTGCTGGAGTGATAAGCTTTATATAGGGCTCATTATTCCTAAAAAACTATGGATTATAAACAAATGCTTGAGAGGGCTAAGAAGAGTTTGCCTGAAGAAGATAGTGGAACTGCTAGGTTCGAGATTCCAAAAGTATTGGGTCATATTCAGGGAAATAAGACAGTTATCAATAATTTCTATCAGATTGCTACTGCATTCAACAGGCCTCCAGAGCACTTATTGAAGTACGTTCTAAAAGAACTTGCAACACCTGGCGAGCTAAAGAAATCTGCTGCAATTGTTGGAAGAAAGATTTCTGCTTCAAACATCAATGATAAAATTAACAAATATGCAAAGGATTTTGTTCTGTGTACTGAATGCCAGAAGCCTGACACAAAACTCATAAAAGAAAATAAAATAATGTTCATAAAATGTACTGCTTGCGGTGCAAGACATGCTGTAAAGGTGAAAATATAATGATCGTGAAAGTTCACGAGACACCTGATGGAAAAAAAATTATTGCGATATGTGATTCTAATTTAATTGGTAAGGTAATAGAAGAAAAAGATCTTCAGCTTGACTTAAGTTCTAATTTCTATAAGGGCGAAGAAAAACACGCAGATGACATTAAGAAGATGATATATGATGCATACATGGTAAACATAGTTGGTAAAGACTCAATAAAACTGGGCCTCGAAGTCGGTATAATCATGAAAGAAAACGTAATTAAGGTTTGTGATGTGCCTCATGCTCAGGCAATACTGATGTAAAAGTTAGAACCATCTTCCCAAACCTTCTTGTTTCTCATGTTCTTTCCCGAAAACATCTTCTACTCTTTTCTTTGTAAGCTCCAGGCTTTGCTTTAGATATGCAGAAACATCATATTTGTCTGCAAGACTTATTGCAGGTTCAAGATATTTTATTATTGAGCCCTCTGAGATTGTAAAAATGATTCTTCCGCTACACTTAGTGCATATTCCTGTCAGGGGCGGTCTTCTGAACTTTTCATTGCACTTTACACATCTGAAACGTTGAGTGGAAAACTTTCTCAGGTTTCCTTTGATGTCCTTAAGCAAATGCTTCTCTATGACTAAACGCGCAACATCAGTTGCATCTACTGCCCTTAATTGTTCTGCTATTCTCATTTGTCCTTGTAGTTTCTCTTCCATCGAAGGTAATGTTTTGTATGCAGAACAAACAACACCAGTATTCACGCTTGATGTACTGTGTGTGAAACCGATGCCCTCATATTGTTTTGGTGTCCCGAGGCTTGCTCCAAGAAGTTCTACCTTAACATCCCAGGGCATTTTATAGTTTTGTGTCGCTTCGTAGAAATCAAGAGTGTATTTCCAAGGCATGTCAAAACGATGCACCATGTCGTCAACCTCTGCCGGAACTAATTTTGCTGTTAATACTAGTGGCGCGTCCATTGTTCTCGATCCGCGCGCATCTGGAAGGTATTTTCTTGAAAAATTAAGCAGAGCATCCATTGCAAGGATAACACATGCTTCATCTCCATCACAGTCTCTCCTCATAGCTGCATGGAAAAGTGGATGAGCCAACAAAGCTTGGGTCTGTGAAAAACCGATTACTCGTCCAACCATTCCCGAAGAAATATGTGGTGCAAGCCCGATAACTAAGTGCCCGACAACTTCTTTCTTTTCTTTTAGATTGTAAAAACGCTTAGCACCATAAAGCCTCACAAGAAGCTCATCGACAAACTTTGATGTCCTGAACAAAACAGAGTCTGCACTCTCTTCTGTTGACTCTGTGTTCCTTGGAAGAATTACGTCTTGAGGCTTTAGTTCAAGAAGCTGGTCGTCAGTCTCAAGTGGCTTTCCGTGAATATCATGCGTATAACCTAATGAAATTAGTTTTTTGGTGTCTGTTCCGGTCTCATTTGGTTTGAAGTGTGTTATTGGCAGCTCAGTCATATCATACCGTGTTGTGCCGTCTTTATTTACATAGATGTCAAAGGTTGCTCTTAAGATTCCCTTCATGATGTGTTCCTGGTTGCGATCTTTGCTTGATGTACCACGAACCCCTTTAATCAAATCAGGATGTATTTTGGTTCCCATTAATTCGAGTGCATTATTAAAATAGTGCTTGATGTTTATTTCACGTTCCTTGAATTTTTGTCCCTTTCCATGTTCGCAGTTGTCTTTTTCAAGATCTCCACAAAATCTGCAGTGATACCTCTGTTTTGTCTTCTTTCCGCAACGCTCGCAAATAGCATATATTGTATCTTCATTGCATTTTGTGCATGTGTAGAATGGAAATGCTGAAGTGATGTGTCCTACGTCCAATGCGCTCTGAAAACATCTAAGTCTTCCCCCCTCTTCTCCAACAGGGAAAAGAACCTGTGGGCTTCCTGTAAGTCTTCGCATCTTTGATTTCTCTGGCCGGCCCATTCTTGCTCCGATAAAGGTTCCTGATTTGTCTCTTATCTTTATATCAGAGAGCTTGTTGACTGCCTCCAGTGTTGTTATGTTCTTCATTTCATTTACTTTTGCTATGTCTGATGGAAGGCCTAGAGAAGTGATAATTGCCTGTGCGTCATGTTTTTCTATGACTATAAACTCATTACTGCTCGCTGTGTGTGGAACCCCTATTAATTCAAGGGTTCTCTTTTTGTCTGAATAAGGAAGGATTATCTTTGATATTTTATCTTCCTCTTTTTTTATCTGGGCTTTTTCAAACCACACCATAAGCTCCTTGAACTGATCCAAAGAAATGATGTTCCAGTGATATGTGTAATACGGGTGAAGTGGGATGTTTAGCTTCTTTGAGAGTCTTATTGCTGTTTCTGCTGTTGGCCTAACTAAAAAAGGATCTTTCAAAAAGGTTGTAAGATCAATTTTTGCTAGTCCTGTGTGTTCAGTTAGCTTATCAAAATCAAGATTACCAAACATATCTACAGTGGCCTTTTCAAGTTCCTGAATATACCACTCTTCACAATAACCTGCAGGTACTAGTGGGTGTGCTCTGTCAAAAAAGTCACCATAACTGACTAAAAAATCTCCAAGGAAAAGGACTTCTTGTATTTGTGGAACATTGCTTCTAGCATCAGCCTCTTTTTCAAGTCTTATAACATTTCCATTCTTTAGCTTGACAATTGGCCCTTCGATTGTATTGCATGGTGTAAGAGTTGCTGCTTTGCCAGGTCTTTCTACCTTTAGTTGGGTTCCTGTTGCAATGTACTTTTCAAGAACCCACATTGTGGTGGGGTTTACTGCAGCTGCAGAATACCCGCTTGCCCTTGTTTTGCCATACCTCAGCCTAAAACCACCAGGTTCAAGCGGATATGTGAGCACAGGTCTTCCTGCTACAAGGTCTGAGATGTATGTGAAATCAGGAGAAAGCTTTGCTTCTGATTTTGAATCTCTGCTTTTTTTCTTTTTTTGTATCTTCAGGAACTCTTCAAGGAACGCCCAATCAATACCAAGGTCCTTGCCAAAGCGCCTAACCTCTTTCCATACCTTTGGCGCTTTTAGTGCAAGCATGGATGTAACAAGACATACTCCTCCACGAATTCTGTTTGTTTCTACTCTTGGCAGGTCCTTGTAATTGCTTACTTCTATTTTTTCTGTTGGATCACCTTCTATCTCAACAGGACAGTGTTTCATTAGAAAACGTATCTCTTCTGCGCTTGGTTTATACTGAAGGTTTGTTACACGTTCATGATAATCCTCAAGTTCTGAAATGTATCTGTTTATTTCAGCGTCTGTTGGATCATAAACATCATAACCAAAACGGCTCCTAACATAGTCTGTGATTAACAGGCATACTGCAGCAGCAGTTCCTCCTGCACCTCTAATAGGTCCTGCAAAAGCAGGAGCGAAATATTCCTTGCCGTCGTTTCTTTTCTTGATTTTTAGTTCAATGAACCCTTCAAGCGGTGCAGACACAATTCCTACTGTATGATAAGCAAATCCTGTTCTTATGCCTATTTCCATGGCCTCTCTCTTATCCTTAAACTTACAGAATTTCTCTTTGGCAACCTCGTCTGCAATGATTAATGCGACTTCCCAAGCAAGAGCGCCGTATTTCTGCTCGAGCTGTTGAATTCTTTTTGAAACACCAGACCCAATAATCTGTGGAACAACTGCAGAGATTAAACCTTCAACCCTTTCAGCCATATTTCTTGCTAATGGAATGTCAACTTTCTCTTCAGGATCAAATCCTTTTTTTCGTGCATCGTTAGCGACTTTATAGCATTGCCTAAGCTGTTTATCCATATCCTGAAAATACTTTTCCATCTCAGATGATTCGCCTGACATGTTTTTTTAAGACTCTTTCTGCCTCATCCTTTTTTTCAATTGCTTTTTTTCTTGTCTTCTTTGCTTTTTCTTTTGGATAATCTCCAAGATAAAGCTCTGCATAATTCTTACACACCACCGCAGTTTCTCTTACGTGTTCTACTGTGCCGCTTTTTCCATGTTTGAATGGTTTTGGTATGTCATTAACTCCTTTGAGAACTATAACCTTAAACTGGAGCTTGTTTGTATGATGATAATAGTTCATTGTTCCTTCCAAACGCCAATCCTTACTCTTCGGATTCTTTAGTATGTTGTTTAGGTGTTCTGTAAACATCGCACGCTCACCTGCGAGGCGTATTACTTTTTGTTTCACATACATCTTTAGTTTCCCTGGCTTTTCTCTAACACCTATACACATTACAAAGCCTCTGTAAAGAGGATCAAGAAGCTCGTCTACGTGGCTCTCCTTTAATCCTGATATGTCTGCATCACAAAGAAGAGTGATCTTCGTTTTAACTTGTTCCATCCCTATACGTACTGCTTCGCCCTTTCCAAGTTTTTTTTCAAGTGCTATTAGTTTGCACCCAAATTTATTCACTATTTCCCTGCTATTGTCTGTTGATGCTGCATCTACAACTATAACATCTCCAATACGGGGAGATGCTACCAACACTTTAAGCACATTACCTATTCTTGGCCCTTCATTATAGCATGATATCAGAGCTGTTACTTTTTCGCGCGTCATTGTTCAAACCTCATTATTTTCATTTCCCGTGTCTTAAGATTAACGATAGGGACACGTGCTGGCTCGGGGTGGTGACCCACCCTCTCCTGAAATGATGTTTTTGATTGCCAACATGAACCACAAATCAGTGTCACGTTCCTGTATGAAGCGACAGCAGATTTGTGTATGTGGCCAGTTACAAAAAAATCAGGGATCTTGTTAATGACAAGAGGATCTGTGTTTTTGTCAGGTATATACGGAGTTGATGTGTGGGATGGTGCTAAATGTCTCCGCTGAAGCAAAAACTTCATGATAAGGTCTGCTCTGTCATAACCTCCCTTAACTCTTATTGAATCGACATTTGAAACATAGTAATCAAAGGAATATCCATGATAAAGCAGTATGTCAAAGCCAGGAAAATCTTTTGTGCTGGCAATATTAATTAAAGCAGGGTTTGAAACAGCAGTTACGTTTGGTAATGATGTGATTGGTGCTGCAAAGTCTTCACAAAATGCCGGTTGCGGTTCTGATATTCGCATTGCATCGTGATTTCCTGGACAAATTATGATTTGTATGTGTGAAGGTATCTTCTTAAGAAACTCTGCACATGCACTGTATTGCTCATATATATCTTTTATCACAAGCTCTGATTCCTGATCGGGATATATTCCTATACCATCAACAAGGTCTCCTGCTATAAAGACGTGTTTTACCTTCTTTGCTATCTCTTTTTGGGTTTCATTACCTATCTCGCCACGAATCCATTTAAGGAACCTATTAAGCTCTTTTTCAAGAAAATTGTTTGAACCTACATGAATATCTGAAAGAAACACAACATATGATTCCTCTGGTGCTTTTTTTATCTCTTTGCCGAGAGGAAGGTCTGGTATGAGTAGTTTGTTCGCAAAAAGAATTTTGTCCCCGCTTACACCTGCAACGCCAATTACTTCATCAAATACTAAATCGTTTGCGAGCTCACAAAGCTCAGGTCTGTTTTTATTAACTAAAACCTTAATTGCACCTGTGTTGTCTTCTAAGGTTAACATTATGTTTTTGTTTTTTGTTACTTGCTTGTCTTGAACCATGCCAATTATAGAAACTGATTCGCGGTCCTTCTTCATTCTTAACCTGTTGATTGATGTTATATTGTTTAGTTCCTGTCTGTTGCACAAAATTTGCTCAATTGCTTTAAAGCGCGCACCAAAATAGGAAACAAAATCGTTGAAAACACGTTTTTTCGATGCTTCATCGTATGAAAAAAGAACCCTTACATCATTCTCTGGTTTGTCTGAAAGTCTTTCAATAAATCCAGAGTATGTATCGATATTTCGTTTCTCTAATAAAGTCTTTGATTTGTCAAAATCAACCCAATTTACATCGTTTTCTGGCTTCTCCATGATTTGTTTTGCTTCTTTGTTAAGAACAAGTAATTCATTGAATTCTGTTTCGTCGGAAACTGTATTAAGATCGTCGATAACATCCGGACTTATTAGAATGCCCTTTTTCAGAAAACCCTCTATGCTTTTTTTCTTTTCTTCTTCATTCATTTGGAAAAAACCCGTTTGGTGGCTAAACCTGAAGTGTGTCTTCAAGCAGCCGCTTTATCTTTGGAGCTGTTGTGTGTGGAATCTCTAAAGATATCTCTCTCGTTCTTCCGTATCTCCCCTTGGATATTACTCTAACATTAATTATGCCCAGCATATCAAGTTCTGCGATCACGTCAGATATCCTGCGCTGTGTAAGTGGTCTGAGATCTGTTCTTGAACAGACATTTTTGTAAAATTCATAAACTTCACCCGTAAAAATCTGGTTCTTTTTCTTTGCACTTATTGAAACAATAGAATATAAAACCGCTTGCACTTGTTTTGGTTGTGTTTTCAGAATATCTAATAATCTGTCTCTCTCCATTTTGTTTTCTGCATCATCTATATGGCTTAGTTTAATTTTCAAGAAGTTGTTTCTCTCTGCAATTTCACCTGCAACTCTAAGTAATTCAAGGGCTCTTCTTGCGTCTCCGTGTTCTCTTGCTGCGTATGCTGCACATTTTTCTATAACCCCTTCTTCAATAACTTCGCCTTTGAATGCGTTGTTGGCTCTTTGTCTTAGTATGTCTTGCAGCTCTGGCGCGTTGTACGGAGGAAAAACAACCTCTTCTTCAGAAAGTGACGATTTTACTCTTGGATCAATTGAATCAATAAAAACCATATCGTTTGAAATTCCCACAAGAGCTATCTGTGATTTTTTCAGTTCTTCATGGATTCTTGTTAGATTGTAAAGAATGCTGTCCCCTGTCTTTTTTACTAGTTGGTCTATTTCATCCAGAACAATTATAACCATTTGTTTTTCTTTTTCGATTGTATCATAGAAAATCTTGTAAACTTCATCTGTAGGAAGGCCTGTTGCAGGAATGCTTTTCCCGCATTCTCTTGCAAGCTGTGCAATAAGCCTATATTCTGTATCTGCTATCTTTTTGAGTTTACAGTTTATGTAGATTACTTTAAGTGGTGTGTTATTTTTTTTAGAAACATGGAGGATATCGTTTATTATGTTCTTTGTTGAGACTGTTTTTCCTGTTCCTGTTTTACCATAGATAAAAAGGTTTGATGGTTTTTCCAGTTTAAGCGCGGGTGCGAGAATTGCAGCCATCTGCTTTCGCTGCTCGTTTCTGTGTATAACATCCTCAGGAAGATAAGAAACCTGTAAAACCTGCTTATTTGTGAATAGAGATTCCTTATCTAAGAAATTCTCGAAAAAATTGACTAGTTCCTTCTCACCCATTTTTGCTTCTCTACTAGAAAGGGGGTTATGTTCCCAAGAGCCAATAATCGTTTAAAAAAGAGTCTCCACCCCTTGTTTCTTGTGGAAATCAAGAAGTTTATTGAAACTTATAAATTATTGTATACTATAATATATATTTTAAACTATTTATTTTTTACTCTTATTTTTATTTATTTTCAATATAGAAATAAATAAATAATAATAAATAATAATAATAATAAATACAAAAACAAACAAAACAAGATTCTCCACCGGAAACCATCCTCTGTGTGTCTAAATATGGTTGCGTTGTTACTCTCCAATAACAAAAAACAAAACCTTTATATACTGGAATGGGTTACCTTACACCATTGGTGACAATACAATGATAATCCAAAAGGACTTTTTAAACAAATTAAAAGACTTCGGTCTAAACAGCTATGAATCAAAACTATGGGCTGCACTGCTTTCAAGAGGGGTTTCAACAGCAGGAGAGCTTTCTGATATTGCTAATGTTCCTAGAAGTAGAAGCTATGACGTTCTAGAAAGCTTAGAGAAAAAGGGCTTTATCATGGTTAAGATAGGAAAACCTATCAAATACATCGCAGTACCTCCAGAAGAGGTTCTTGAGCGTGTTAAGAAAAGAATCACATCTGAGGCAGAGGAGCAGACAAACGCACTTAATCAGATTAAGGACAGCAATCTTATCAAAGAGCTATCTCTTCTACACAGCCAGGGTGTTGAGCTTGTTGAGCCATTTGAGCTTTCAGGCAGTCTTAAGGGAAGAAAAAACCTTTACAACCATCTTGAATTCATGATCAAGGGCGCAGAGAAATCTGTGGTCATTTCAACAACTACAGAAGGTCTTCTAAGAAAGAGATACGCTTTGAAGAGCGCTTTGAAGAAGGCAAAAGAACACGGCGCAAAAATAAGAATCGCTGCACCAATAACAAACGAAGCAAAGAAGGAAATCAAGGATCTTCAAGGATTTGCAGACATAAGACATTCACCAGAGAAGGCTCGTTTTGTTATAGTTGACGGCAAGCACATAATCTTCATGCTTCTTAATGACACAGAAGTTAACTCAGCTTATGACACAGGTATTTGGGTTGATACACCGTTCTTCGCAAGCACATTCGAGAAGATGTTCGACACAGCTTGGGTTGACATGAAGCCAGTTAAGTAATTTTTTTCTATTAACCTTTTTTTAGATGTTGTCTTGATGTTTCTATAAAAGCAAAGGTTTTTATATAACCTTTTACTATATCAGATGAAGAACCAAAAAAGAGGTGGGGTTTAAAATGATGCTTGAAGGACAAATGCTTGTCATAATTCTGTCAATTATAATAGGAACACTTGCAGCAATAGTGTATTCATTGAGAATACTTGTTCTAATGGAACGAAGGGTTTCTAGAATAGATACAAACCTTTTGATGATTACAAAGCGGATCGCACGCGAAGAAGTCAAAATTGAGCAGGAAGAAAAGAAAATAGAGCGTGCACTTAAGATAAGAAGGACAACAAAGAGAAAGAAGAAAAAGAAGTAACTAAATACCTTCTATCATTATTATTTCTTTTTCTATATCTTTTATTTTTTGAGTATTATCTTCTTGATTCATCAAGCTGCCGCACTCTGGGCACTTGAAATCAAAACTAACTGCCTGTTCAAAATCCAACCGTATACACCTGTCTGTGCAAAGGAAAAAATTACCACCCTTTTCACGTTTTAATCTTTCCTTAAGCCCATCTAGTCTTTTTGCTCTCATTGATTTCATTAAACCATTTATCTGTTCAGGTTTAAATGTCCAGTAATATATGTACCAACCCTTTTTCTTATCCTTTCTTCGTATGAATGAAACAAGATCTCGCTCATGTAATTTGTAAAGAAGATTTCTTGTGTAATTTACCTCTTGATTGAGCTGGTCTGCCAGCTTGAATTCAGAAACATTCTTCCTTCCCCTGATGAGTTTCACTACCTGCACCGTCTCTTCTCCCGTTGCTTCAGCGACAACTTCGTCTATTATTTTGTTTGTCAATTTCATGAGTCAACCCTAGAACTCTACAAATGAACTGTATTAATGGATAAAATGTGGTATGAAATCTACCTTATAAATCTTTTGCCTATAGACCCAGTAATTCATCAATAATGAGCCCTTTGTTCTTCACAAGCTCTATTGAAACAGCCACCCCCTTTTCTGTATGTTTTGCATCATCAGGGCTCACAAAATACCAATCCTTGCCAAACCTCACACCAATCCAGGGCTCTGCCCCGAAATTGCGTGCAAACTCCTGCAACTCTTCAACCTCTTTTTTTGTGAGGTACTTAGTATCTTCTTTACAAGTCTTGCATTCAACAGCAAGCCGGCGCGCAGAATTGCCTGCAACAACATCAGGACTTGGGTATCTTGAAGACCCGCTTCCAGCTATCCTTGCAGCACTCCAACCCTTAGCCCACAGCATATGAACAAGCTCTCGTTCAGCATTGATTCCCTTTGCTTTTCTGTTCATAAACACAGATAAAAAAAGACTAATATAAAAATGTTTCAAAAAAGAAACTTTTATATATTGTAATGGCATCAGGAATAACAAGATGGTGAAGCGAACAGTTCCATTGGCAGCAATGGAAAAAATCATGAAAAATGCAGGTGCAGAGCGCGTTTCAGACAAGGCAAAGGCAGCATTAAAGGTAGTTGTCGAAGAAATTGCTGAAAATATAGCAAAGGACTCAATAAGGCTTGCACATCATGCTGGAAGAAAAACAGTTAAATCAAAGGATGTAAAATTAGCATCAAAGCAGTAATCTAAATACGTATTCTCATGAAATCTTTTGCGCAAACAACATCATCAAAAACATCTCTTGCGTCTTCTTCTATACTTTGTGTGTTTTTGTATCTCTGAGAAAAATGAGTTAGCACCAGCTGCTTCACTCCTGCATTATTTGCGATCAATCCTGCTTGTCTTGCAGTAAGGTGCTTGTATTTGGTTGCTTTATCCTCAAGGTCATGAGCATAAGTGGCCTCACAAACAAGCAGATCAGCGTTCTCAGCAAGTTTGGTGCAGTTATCACATAGTGCAGTATCTGAAATAAAGGTAACTTTTTTTCCGTCTACAATTTTAGTAGCGTCATCAACATTTACCGTTTTTCCCTTCCATTTCACATTCTTTCCTTCTTGTAGTTGACCAAGAAGAGGACCTTCTGGCATTCCAAGTTTCTTCACATATGATACATTAACCCTTCTTCTATCCTTTTCAACAAAGTTGAAACCTATACATTCAACCCCATGATCAAGCCCCAGGGCTTCAAGATAAAAATCATCATTTTCAAAAAACTTTTTTTTACTAACTTCAATAACATCAACATCTATCTTATCCTCAAACGAGAATGCTTTGTACATATGCTCAAACCGCTTCTTTGTTCCAGCAGGTCCGTAAACCTGCAGTTTTTTGCTGTAGTCACTTGAAGCCATTGTTTGTATAAGCCCAGGCAAACCAAGAACATGATCACCATCCCAGTGGCTTATGAGAATCTTTGTGATTTTTGTAGGTTTAATTCCAGTGATCTTAAGTTGCCTTTGTGTACCCTCACCACAATCAAAGAGAAGCCCTTCAGTCTTATAACTAATCAAAAATGCAGAATGATTCCTTTCCTTTGTAGGGACCATTGAACTGGTTCCTAAAAACGCGATTTCCATACACTCAGCGAAGAAAGAAGCATATTTAAGGCTTCCTGTTGATTTTTATTTACTATATTGAAAATAATACCCTGATAGCAAACCTTTTAAATCAGCATAACAAACCAGAACATCATGACTGAACTAATTAAAGCCTTTTTTGCAAGAGAACACGTGCTGACAGAGGACTCTGATGCAGCTAGAGAGCTCTATAATCAAAGCAGATACGGAAAGATAACAAAGGACAACAAGGTTCAGCTTTCACTACTCGAAGCACTATATCTTATTGAAAAGAAAAAGATCAAGGTTTATGATGGAAGGAACAAGGAAATAGAACAAGAGAAATTTATCAAGAAGTCAACAAAGACAGAGCCAAATTTCTGGATAAGATACTGTGTCTTTAAGGATATAAGGGATCGTGGTTACATAATCAAGACAGCACTAAAGTTCGGTGCAGATTTCCGCATATATGATCGTGGTGTAAAGCCTGGCGAAGACCACGCAAGATGGATTGTTTATCCTGTTCATGAAGGAGAACATCTGACATGGTATGAGTTTGCAGCAAAAAATAGGGTTGCACACTCAACAAAAAAGAGACTTCTAATTGGTGTTGTTGATGACGAAGGCGATGTAAGCTACTGGGAAATAAGATGGCTTAGGCCTTAACAACAAAATTTTTAAGCTGCGCCAGACCCTCTATTCTTATGAATATTTCAGACAAGGTACTTCAACTTGTAAAGATGCGGGGGCCATTAATTCCTGTACAGATTGCAAAGGAAATAGGAACAAATATACTCTTAGCATCAGCTATTCTTTCTGAACTCACATCAAAAAACATGGTCAAGTTATCCAATGTAAAAGTAGGAGGCTCGCCATTATACTATGTTGACGGACAGGAAAGCAAGCTTCAGGAATATTCAGATAATCTACACGAGAAAGAAAAGAAAGCATACAATTTCTTGAAAGACCAAAAAGTGCTTCGTGATACAGAGCTTGAACCAGTAATAAGAGTCGCTTTAAGGCAGATAAAGGACTATGCAAAACCTCTTGAGGTTACAGTTGATGGGAAAACAGAGATATTCTGGAAATGGTATTTGGTGTCAAATGCAGAAGCAGAACCACTGATAAAATCAGAGATGGGTATAAAGACACCAACACCTCAGAAGAAACAAGAAGAAGCTCAAGAGACTCTGCAAGAGACACAACATCAAGTCTCGCAAAAACCTGAAAAGCCAAAACCAACTGTAAAAAAACCAAGAAAAACAGTTGAAGACACATTCTCAACAACAGTATCAAATTTCCTAAAAAGAAACGAAATAGAAACAATAGAGTTTTCCATAATGAAAAAGAACTCTGAAATAGACATAATCGCAGATGTTCCAAGTGCAGTAGGTAAGCTGAGATACTATTGCAAGGCAAAAAACAAAA
>JAAGZO010001175.1 GCA_024206195.1 bacterium
ACAGGAAATGTATGAGGAAAAAATTAAGGAGCATGAGCAAATTCATGCAGCTCAACAGATAGCCATACAGGAGGCACAAGCTGGATTTATCCCGACAGGTGGATATTTGGTAGCCTGTGACTTCTATATCCAGTATAATGAGGAAGACCCTTCAAAGACTAGAAGGGCTAGAATACCTTATGAGGCGATAGCATGGTTATTAGGTAAGATGGATGAGCAAGGTATGTCCCAAGAAGCTATGGCAGGAATGCAAGCGGGGGCAAAGGCAGAAATGTCACAAATGATTTCGGCGGCTTCACAGGGACAGCAAGGACAGCCAGTTCCTCAAGGGCCACCACAACAACAAATTTAAGTGGAACGCAAACCACTAAGGAGGATTAATGAGTTTTAACGAAGAATCTTTTCAGAAGACAATTGAAGAGAAAATAAAAGCGTTAGACGAAGCGTCAACAAAGGCTGAAGATGAACCTTCAGAAGAAACCCTTATTGATGAGACACAAGTACAAGAAGAAGATGCGGATACGTCTGTTTCTGAAGAAAGTTTGGAAGATGATAGTAGCGTTGAAGAATGGTCTGCTGACTATAAATTCAAAGTCGATGGTGAAGAGCACGAAATGGATGAATGGGTACAATCCCATATTACCGAAGACAACGAAGGAATGTACAGAGAACTGTTTGAAAAGGCGCACGGTCTTGACAAGGTTAAGACAAGACTTGAAAAGACTAGGGAAGATTTAGCTGGTACTGAAGTCAAGTACAATCAGATTAAATCTGGTTTACAGCAGTTGCAGGGAATGGTTGAAAAGGGAAACCTTAACGATTTTTTTGCTGCACTAAAGATTCCTGATGATGCTGTTTTCGATTATGCTTCTCAAAGGTTAGAGTATAACCAGATGGAGCCTGAAGACAGGGCTGCAGTAGAAGCGAATGACGATCTCAGAAGAAAGAATATGCAACTAGAGAATAGACACGAACGTCTCTTAGATGAGTACGAGGCACAGGCTATCAATCAACATGAAAGCGAAGTCGCCATGGCACTAGGCAATGAACGAGTAAACCCATTCGTTCAGGATTTTGATAATAAATTCGGTGAAGGGGCATTCAGAGAAGAAGTAACTAAAACAGGTTATTTTAATTATCAAAAGACTGGTGAAGACATGAGCGTTCCAGATGCGGTATCAACTGTACTTGATAGATACGGGTACGGGAAAGCGGTTGAACAAACTAAACCTAAACAGGCAACAGCTCCCGTAAAACGAACAACTATAACAAAGAGTGACGGAACCATTCCTACTACAGGTAGTAGTGGATCTGTCTCGCCTACAAAACCCAAATATACTAGTATGAAAGCATTAGAAGATTACGCTAATAGTTATACTAAGGAACAACAAAAAACTAGAGATTGGGGCAGTGGGCAATAAGGAGA
>JAAGZO010001176.1 GCA_024206195.1 bacterium
CTCCTGTACCCAGGTCTGGAGTAGGGGGCTCAGGAGCGTTCATAGATGGCACAGGTGATACTCCTGCGTCTTCTTTCTTAGATAATATGGTAAGTACAGCATTAAAACTTTGTAGAGCTATGTCTGTAGAGTAACGTTCAATATTATCTGCACCAGTCCATTTTGTGGTTTTTAGGCTTCCTTCTATATAAAGTTTGGTGGCACATTGCACTCACAAACGAGACTCAGTTTGGTATTTTCTAACGTAGTCAACTGGAGTCAAAAAGTCAAGTACTTTTCTAGGTCTGTTGTTTAACTTTTCTTCTATAGCTTTTATCTCCTCCTCTTTAATAAAATCAAACCCCGTGCCTTTAGGTATATATTGTCTTATCAGGCCATTTAAATTTTCAATGCTTCCTCTTTCGTAACTTGCATATGGGTGAGCAAAATAATATTGCAGCTTACATTTAGATGATATTTTTTTGTGATCCGTAAACTCAGTTCCGTTATCAGATGTAACTGTGCGAGCATTGCTAGGCAAAACTTCTACTACTGAAGAGCAAACCTTTTCTGATGACTTCCCGGACAGCATTGATATTCGACACTCTCTGCTTAATCTGTCTACTATTGTAAGTATTGCACCTTTGTTTTTCGGACCAACTATTAAATCAATTTCATAGTCACCTAATCTTGAACGCTGATTCACTATCTCTGGACGAGCCTCAATACTAACTCTATCCTTGATCTTTCCTTTGTAAGGCTTGTGTCCTTTTAAGTAGGAGCCACACCCTCTGCGGAGATGATTGTGTAATTCTCCACCTTCTGCTTTGTCTTTTTTTATGTACTTATAAATCCATGTAAAACTAACACTTTCTCGTCCTTGTATTTTTAACCAATTACTAATTTGCTCAGGACTCCATTGCTCATTTAATATTTTCTCTTCTACTATTTTGATGACGTTATGGGCGGGGGATTTTGATTCTTGGTTGCGCGACATGCTATGTCTTGCCTGCTTTTGACAAAGCTTTGCAGAGTAGTGTGGTGAACACGAATCCCCTCTTTGGAGCTCCCTATATATCGTGCTACGTCCCCTGCCTAGTTGCTTTGCTATTTGGTCTGCTCCTATGTCCATCTCCACAAGGGCTTCCATTTTTATTCGCTCTTCAAGGGTTAGGTGTTTTGCCATATGTTATCTCACAATTAAATATTAAATTTATCACATTAATATCTCATTTGCGAGTGCAATGTGCCCCTGATGAATCCGAAGATTACCTCACTGAGGAGGAGCTAAAAGCTAGAGTTCTGCGCCACGTAACCAATGAAGAGTTAAAGGAAATGTGCAGAACACCCACTATCAAACCGGCTATATAGA
>JAAGZO010001177.1 GCA_024206195.1 bacterium
GAGTGTAAAATTCACCGGCCTTCTTCCCTGCACCGCTGGCGAACTGCCCTATCAGGTATTCATAGGCATCGCCCAGAACATCGCTTTCTGTATCTTCCAGTTTGAAGTCTATTACATCAAGGTGAGAAAGAACCTTCACTACGGTATGTGTCAACATAGTTAAACCTTTTTTTGAAAAAAATTAAGCAACTTGAACCATTGCTTTTTCCCTCGCAGTAATCCTCGTTAAGTTCATTGGATTTAAGGTAACAACATGTTTCTCCGGCAGCTGTTTTATATTTCTACTCCAGCGTTGTGGATTTTTAGATTTGGCCTCTATCATTACTTTATTTCTATTGGCAACGATCGATCCATACTGACCACTTCTTACTTGCTGTGGTGTTATAAAATGCATCCCTGAATGGCTATGGCTGGTATTATAGCTATCAACAAAACCAGCAAACCATTCTCTTGCATTCTCAGTAGAAGAGAATTTTCCAGGGTATAAGACATTGTATTTCAGCGTTTTAAACCACGACTCAATGAATGGATTGTCATTACTGACTCGTGGTCTTGAATAACTGTTACATATTCCCAGACTATAGAATAACGCAAGAAGAGTCACTCCCTTCATAGGATTGCCGTTATCAGAATGGATCCAGACATCAGGATGCTCATTATCTCTTAACGCATGCTGGAAAAGTTCTTCGGATAGAGCATCATCTTCTCTATCATGAATAGCCCATTTGACAATACTCCGATCCCATATATCAATAATAACATAGGCATAATAAAACAGGCCTCGTACATCGGAGCTGAGCCATGTTATATCCCAGCACCACACCTGATTTGGACCAGTAGCTATTTTTTCAGGAGGCTTACTATGACTCTGACCCGGTCTTGTATTTCCCCGATGAGATATGAGCCCTTTTTTCCTTAAAACACGGTAAAACGAGCTTATACTGGCTATATACGTCCCTTTATCCAGTAATGACGCATGTATTTTGTACGGATTATCATCCTTATATTCTTTACTGCAACATGCATCAATAATTGACTGTTCTTCTTCAAAAGTAAGTTTCCGTGGAATCTGTTTCGCAGCACCTTTCCGGCAGTCAACCAGGCGACCAGCAGACCACCTTCGAAAAGTAGAGATAGATATCTCCAGAACCTCACACGCTTTCCATAGACGAGCTCCATTATTTCGTGCTTCTTTAATAAGTGTAACAGCCATTTTTCTGGAATCCTCCGGAATCAATCGTCCTCGTCTTCCCCCCAAAAAGTCTCGGCTTTTTTTTTAAGGGTATAGAGAGCCGCCATCTCCGCAAGGGCCTTTTCCTTTTTCCTCAGCTCCTTTTGAAGCTCCTTGTTTTTCTTCTCAAGAGTCTTTATTTTTTGTTTCTCAGTATGATTTTTATTTTCTGCCATATCTCGCAATTCCTGTTCGTATTGTGTAATATGTTCAGTGTGTAAACCCTTCTCCCGAAGCCAGCGACCTATGTTTTCTTCCGGGATGGTTCTGAATTCTATAACAAGATTTAATTTCTCCCTTGGAGAACGCCCTGTTCCACTGACTGTGTTACCTTTCTGTAGTGTTCCTTCTTTCGCCTTATTTATCCAGTTCCGTAATGTTTGTTCTGCAATTCCGGATTCTCTAGATACTTCTTTTATTGATCCCGTTGAAGGTGGCAAGACCTTTTTTACCAGTGATTCTTTAAATGCCAAACTGTATTTCATAATTGAATATCTCCTTGTAATTAGATGCTTCAACTATGTTGACATATAGGGCTATCAGGTCAACATTTTGTAAAATTCTGACATATATCAATAAGCTTGTTGAGGCAACAGGGGACAATGTACTTCTTTGTAATTCATCCGGCATATTAA
>JAAGZO010001178.1 GCA_024206195.1 bacterium
TGGATTTTTTCATTTTGGTAATTCGGATTTGTTTCATGCTTCTATTTTCGAATTTCGGATTTTCCGGCTTGTATGGGTATAGATTCAGAGATCCTGATCTCACGGATTTAATTTGATACCAATTCGTAGTGCAATCTTAGGTTTGTCCCTGGATAGATTGTTTCAGTATCGTTGAGATGGCCAGCTAATTGCCGAGCTGCTTTGTCAGACGACTGGCTAGCAAGATGGTGCAATCTTATCCTCATGATCTGCTCTTTTTCATCAGGAATAATGTCTGCTTCCATCGTGTAAATGTTTCGAAGTAGTGTACGTGCATTATCAACACAATCTGTCGATTTACTCAGGATATTTGCCATTGCCGTTTCTGCACGATAGGCAATCATCTTGATCGTATCAACAAATTGCTTTCTGGTAGATTCCAGTTGTGAGAACCTCTCTTGCTCGGGTAGGTCTTCTAAACGTATATGCTTGTTCGTCTTTTTACGTTTTTCTTTTAATCCTGCAAGCTCTTCTTTTAGAAGATCTATCTCCTCTTTCAACTTTCCTTTGTTCCTTTCATATTTTTCAATTTCATCTGGCACTGGTGCCGCACTTAATGCTATTTCTGCAAATTGTCGTAGTCTTCTTCCCAGCTTTCCTGCGTTGCTCTTTATCTGCCCCTCAATTTCTCGATACGCAGGGTTGACAACCTTTTTCGTCTCGTCTGTACGTTCCACTTTATAGCACATAAGTCTATCTATATTAAAGTGTTCCTTCATATATTTGAAAAAGTTCTCCTGAGACCATCTGGCAAACATACGAAGGCCCAAATTAGACGCTTCCGACTTAAACTCCGTAGTAATCACTGATGTTTGATGGCCTGATTCTGTGAGTTTGCGTATTTCGCGAACCCATAGCCCTTTTTGCTTTCCACCAATATACTTCCCACGTTCAGATATCTTCATGGTAATACATTCTCCATTACGCATACTCACCGATTGCTCTTGAAACTCTTCAACTCTCCAGTCCTCTTTAGGGTACTTGTTGTATGTAATACAGGCAATTCGATGTCCCTCCCACATCTTCTTGAAAAACTCCGGGCTGTATCCCTCTCGGTCAAATACCAGCGTAAAGCGTGCAAGATACTTATCCCTCTCAAGCTCTTCCTCTGTATGTTGTGGTGGAATATCTTTCAATAATCGAGGCACAATCTCATTACTCAACATAGCCAACAACCCTGTCGTAAATGGTGTACTAATGACAAAAAACGGCAGGCCCTGTTGGTCATTTACCCAATAGTCTGTCGTCCCACGCAAACATAATCGCTCCCGCGATACAAAACGACGAGGTAGCTTTGTCTGCGATCCATGATAAACACGTACATGACCGTCCACGTATAATGTTCCCGCTGCTTCCGGTTGTGACTCCATCCAATCTTTACAAACAATAGCAGACCACTGTGCTACTTCCCCTGTCTCTGAGAAATGTTTTATCTTATCTCGTAATGTACGTACTTCAGGTATCCGATCCAACCCCAAAAGCAAACCCCATTCTCCTACACTACTGTAACACAATTGCTCATTTGTCTTTATCCTCGATAACGACATATAACCTAACAGCAGAAATACATGAACCAGAGAGTAAAAACCTTTTGGTAGATCAAAGTATTCCTGTGTATGTCTTAATAACCCATTGCTAAGCAGCGCAGGCAATGCCCATAACACACCTGCATTGGATACGTCCAGTGATGCTTTGAATCTTGATGGCGCCTCAGAAAGTTTACCTAGCGAAGCCATAACACGCTCTACTACCCGGGTGCACCCCATGCCCATTGCAGATTGTGCTTCTTCTATGCTACGCTCACTTTTGCTTTCAACTTTTTTTTTAATTCAACCAGCTTGCCCGCATGTATCGCTCGATAAAGCGTATCGGGTTTTATGCACAAATCTTCTGACACTTCATGGCGACTCTTTCTTTCATCTAGCATCTCTTGGGCACGCCTGAGCACCTCCGGTGTCAACACTGATGTCCTTCGCTCTGATCGATGTTGGAAAAACGCGCCAGGGCCTCCTTCCCTGAATTTCTTCACATGTCTTTTAACGCTAATCGCACTCACACCAAATGCTTTTATTATATCTACCTGCTTACACTGACCTACCACTACCAACTGACCCGTGTACATGTTAAAGCTACGGTAATCTCTCTCACCGTGCGAAAATACAGGCATGCAACCATGGAAATACCATACCGTCCCTTCTCGTTTAACAAATGACAAAATTTCATTTATCTGCGTAGATTCCGATGGAAAAATTGGAAGTAAGGTCTGCACTGTTTTCGCCCTCCTGATTCGGTGTATTATAAAATAGCGTATTATAAAGTATCTTTTTATAATCCGAAATGAATCTTCTGGATGCTCTCGGCGAAAACAACATTACTTACTGATAACAATGGGGTTAGGGTTTTTGGATCATTGATCTTGTGTTCACATGGGATCCGGATCTCTGAAGTTGATGCAACTCACACTTTGCCAAAAGAGTATGCTCATCTTGGAGATCTTGTCTCTATTGACGGGTCATTAATAGACGCTGTCCTTTCTATGCACTGGGCAGACTATAGAAAAAGCTCGAAAAAAGCAAAGGCACACCTTGGTTTTAACGTTAACAATTCTATTCCACAAAAA
>JAAGZO010001179.1 GCA_024206195.1 bacterium
CCACGCCTTGATTGTCGGTCATAGAAACCTTTGTATTCCTCAACATATTCATCCCTGATTAATCCATCCAGAACTCCAAGAACAATCCTGGCACCAACAGTTCCATATCTAGTTATCCTGCGATAGTTATTTTTGTTTCTTGATAGAAATTTTGCTCTTCCCTGGTTGAATGCGTCATATAAATTCAGTATCAGATATTTCAATACTCGCAATCTATCAACATTAGACTTATACGACTTATTGAATATTTTGTTTGCAATGTGAGTTAACCCTAAACCAAGGTCGTCAAAATCTCGCATTGGTATTGCATCTTCTAAAAATCTCTTTTCCATAAAAACATTCCTTTCCAAAATTAAATATAGAAATCAAGAAAAGAATGTGACTGGGGTGGTCAAGTCCAAACGGACACATAGTTAAGCAGCGATGATCCCCTTTTCATAATTCTCTGGACTGGTATATCCCAAATATGAATGCAGCCTTCTGTTGTTATAGAATATCTCAATGTACTCGAAGAGATCGCGGTAGGCTTCCTGGCGGGTCGCATACCGCTGATGGTGTGTCAGTTCGGTTTTCAGTGTACTGAAAAAACTTTCCATCACGGC
>JAAGZO010001180.1 GCA_024206195.1 bacterium
CCCCTAAAAGACACTATACTTACGCAGATACAGCCGATTTAATCATGGATATACTAGATGAGGACTTGGAAGCAAGGCAGAAGGAAGGGAATTTGAGGTTTAACTCAACCATGGGATTATATAAGGAAGTCTGCTAAAAACGCATAAAAAAGGAATGTTCACGTTGTATTCATACGCTCTACTCCTATTGTAAGCAACCAATAACATAGGAAACATAGTAACAAAGAAACATAAAGAAACACTGAAAAGGTTAGACACCTACTAGTTTTACTCACTGATACTTGATAATTGAAGGTAAAAAGCCAGTAAATAGGCAAAACCCGGGAAATTGACGTTAAATCACCAGGTTATACAGAGAATACACCGGGAATCACTGCGAGATCGTGGCTTAAAGAGCGTCTGACAGCGTTTTACAGGGGGCCTGGCAACTAGTAGCATGTTCTTTTATATAGTATTATATACAGTATACAGTTTATTATATAGGCTTTGATGGGGGTAGGGGAGGCGGATTCACTCTATATCCCCTATTTAACCCCATTCAGAACCGCAAACCAAAAAACCAAGAGGTGTACACTATGATAACAGCAAAGTGGTTAAGATCGCATATGAAAGAGGAGTTAAGCAAGGTAATGGGTGGTAAAAGTGTACACTTTATGTATAAAGGGGAGGAGTTGGAGATAAAAAGGTGTACACCTAAAGAAAAGAGTACACCAAAGAGTCCTAGTGAGTGTACACAAGCTGAAATATATGCAAAGGTAAAAGCGAAAGAGATACATGAGATGTTAGGTCCACCTAAGTATGGGTGTGGGTGTAAGAAGGATGATAAGGTATTGTGTAAGAAGCATGGGAGGTATTGATGATATGTCCAAAGGGTGATAATGAGATGTTGGATGTAGGAAGAGATGGGAGTGGGAGGGAAGACTATTATTTTTGCAGTTTGTGTAAGAACAGTGAGGATAAGAAGGAATGAGAGTTATAATATTATTAGTAGTGGTGATGGTAATAATGGTAGGAGTAAAGATGAAGAGGGAGTAGGTATGGAGGGGTGGCATATATATTTTGAAGAAAGCTAGTGGCGGAAAAGGTAGACGCAAAATAGCTTTGATGGAGTTGAGTATTAAACCATCATGTTC
>JAAGZO010001181.1 GCA_024206195.1 bacterium
CAAGTACAGGGGGTCCGAGAGGTTTGTTTTTGATGATGAATTTGAGGTTGAGTTTCGTTTTCGGATATGAAACAGTTGCTCAAATTCAGCATACCAGAGATGTAAAAAAACCATTTTCCATGCATGTTTGAAAAGCCAATCTTTTCAAAAACCATTTTCATATAGATTTGAATGCATGGGTGAAATGCACACTTGTGTTTTACACTAACTGATTGTTCAAATTAGATTCAATCCACATTCTATTGACTGATAGGCTTACGTTATGCATCCTTAATATTATTAAATTGAATTATACCTTTTGTTTTTTCATCATTGGCTCTTTGTCCTCTTCATCCTTTTCCTCATGTTCACCATCTCCCTGATCCATTTTCTCCTGTTAATTGACTCATCAGCTTACATTATGCATCCTTCACATTATTGAACTGAATTATACCTTTTGTTTCTTCATCGTTAGCTCTTTGTCCTCTTCATGATTTGCTTCATTTTCACCTTCTCCCTGATCCATTTTGTCCTGTAGATAATAGAATATCAAGATACGTGGACATCATAAGAATCTACTATGATTTCACTTCTTCAGTTGTCAGTTCTTCTGCCATAGAGCAACCAGCTTCAATGTCAATCTTCCTTTGCCTTTTTTTAGGAAGTGCCTCTCCTTTGCAATGCCTTTGCAATGAACGCTTTCGCCCTTTAGCTCGTGGCATCTTTTCTTCTGCTTCTACACAAAAATTCATTTCAGGCATCAAAAACACAAAAAGAGACCTTCTGTCCGAACGCATGTACAATCTCTCTCAAGGAGTTGCAACCCCTCCAATAACCTCATCACATCTCGCTGAACTACAACTCATCTACATTTCACTTCATCTCTGTCATGTACGCCTTCTCAACACTCTCTCAATTACTTCCGCTGTCTAGACTCAACACCTACCATACCTGGGCAAAGTCACTGACCGAAACCTCAGGCGTCCAAGACAAGCCAAGTGCTATGCGTAGGTGAGCTTAGGCATATTGCCTAGGGAGGGGTGGCCACCATAGGGTGACCAAACTTTGGGAGTGACCCTATGGTATGGCTGAGTTGCCCTCGTATGCCTTCCAGGTCAATATGATATCTGGTACCTATACAATTCGCCACCCTCAACAACCCGCCATGTACACAATTTCAATCAATCAGATGATTTGAAATTAAATTTGAGATTTCTACCAAATTTGAAATCAATGGGACAATTGTGTGCAAGGGTCATAAATTGGGCAAGCTCCAATGGTTCCAAATACCACTAATGACAAAATCATGTCTGCCATAAATTTCAGCACGCTCAATAACCCAACATACCAAATTTCATATCAAACGGACGATTGTACAAAAGGGTCATAATCTAGACAGGGTCCAATGATTCCGAACAATGACCAATTCACAAACAAGTTAAATTTCATATACCTTCTTTCACTTCATCAGAAACAACTTTTTTGTGGCTATTATAAGTCTATATGAGTTATAGCATGAAACTGCTGACAATGTATCCCACTGTATACCTACAGTCTGGAATTTACAGTGAACATTCAGATC
>JAAGZO010001182.1 GCA_024206195.1 bacterium
CTGCGGAATTTATTTGATAATGGTACACACTTTAGAGAGCCCCGGAACCTTGATTGGTCACATGTTACAGCTTCTGCTTATCTTGCCGTTGATTATTTTATTGCGCTTCTCCAGAGAAAGACTAAATTGTCACTGGGCTCCTTTTCACCATATAAAAACCGGGTCCTGTGGCTAATTGAAAAACGTTTGACATACTGTAAAATAAAATTCCCCTCCCCTGGCAATACCTGTAATAAGCTTCCGTATGGTTCGTTACAGGAATTAAGGCAGTTGCAGGATAAGTATGTCATTACCTGTGCGGATAAAGCCTCCAATAATTTCATTTTCACTTGTAAATTTTACTACTTGAAGGCTATGGCTGACGAATTAGGTGTTACACTTTCTAATGGTAACTTAGCTGTGGCTGGCAATGGCACCTACAAGCCAGTGTCAGAGTCATTACATAATATATTACACCGTCACAAGGTTCTTAGTAATTTTTATGGACTGTCAGTTTCTGAAGCTGATTCTGTCTTGCCTAGGTTATTTGGCATTCCTAAATTGCACAAAAATCCCTATAAGTTTAGATTTATTGCTGGTGCTAGCAAATCAAGTTTACGGCCTTTGTCCTGTCTGCTGGCTAAAGTTTTAACCTTTCTTAAAAGCCACTTCGTTAACTATTGTAATGTGATTAAACGTAATACTGGCCTTTCAGTTTATTGGTCTATAAATAGTAGTTTATCTGCTCTACGCTCAGTGGCTAAGGTAAATAATGCTTCATCGATTATTGCAGCCGATTTTAGCACTTTATATCCCAGTTTGCCACATAATATCATAAAGGAGTCCTTATTCTACTTAGTCAACATGCTTTTTAAACATGCTAGCAAGGAGTATATTTTAATTGGTTTTAATAACTGTTTTTACTCCGATCAACCAAAGGCCAATTTTTCTCAGCTCAGAAAACATGAAGTTTTTGAAATTATTAATTTTGTCCTGGACAATACATTGGTCACATTTGCCGGACTAATTTTCAGACAAGTATGTGGCATTCCCATGGGTGGAAATGCTAGCCCCTTGCTTGCTGATTTGACCCTTTCAGTCTTGGAATTCAAATTTCTTAATAACCCTGCTTATGTAAATGAGAAGAGAATTTTACAGTATACCACCCACTATATAGATGATTTATTTAGTCTTAATGTCCCTGGGTTTCTGTCCTTATGTGCAAGGATTTATTCAATGCACTTACCTCTTACACAAACTAATTTTAATGTTTCTTCAGCCAATTATCTCGATTTCATGGCAACGTGCTCCACTTCGGGTATTGAAACTGAATTATATGATAAAACGGCTGACTTTAATTTTTCTGTAATTAAATTTACTGCTGCCAATAGTAATGTTCATTCTAAAATTCTTTACGGCACGTTCTTCTCTCAGTTGGTTAGGATCACACGCATTTGTAACAATTCTCGCAGCTTCAGAAAATGTGTTATACAACTTTACAATACCTTTCTTAGCAAAGGTTTTGACAGAAAATTACTCAAGAAAAAGTTTAAGCATTTTACTCACACCTACATGCCACTTATTTTGCGTGTTGGTCTGTATAATCCTGAGTCAGCTAACAGATTTATTCGGGATTTCCTGTAAAACTAAGTTATTCTATTCCAATTTGTTTAAAACTAACTGTAACCTACTGTAACTTCTGTTTTTCCAGCCTTGGCTGGTTGCTTGGTTCCCAGCTTCGCTGGGTTGTTTCTCCAGCTTTGGCTGGTTGCTTGGTTCCCAGCTTCACTGGGGTGTTTGCTTTATTTGCTCCTCTGCGAGCTCGTTATTTCCATTTGTATCTAATGTCACTTGACTGTCCTTTCTGCCTGCGATCAGTAAATGTTGTTTCCTACTCTTTTTACCCTTGTCTGTGGGCATTTAGGCCTCCCTATACTAAGACGTGTGCTGTCATCGTTTCCCTTGCCTCTGCTCTGGCCTTTCTTTGTTCCATTCCCTCCTCACCGTGTAGTGTAGGTGCTTCCGACTTGGATCAGATAAAGTTGTTTCCTATCAGTTTCGCATCCTTATTGGCCGCTTGGCTCGGTCGTTTGATCTGATAATTTTCTTTCTCTGCTTTGCCTTTGTGCCGCGAACCTATAAAGGCCCTTCCAAGTTGCTGGTGTCATTCTATGTTGTGTTACTGTCCTTGCTTGGCCGTTTGTGTCTCCAATAATGCCCAGTGTAAAA
>JAAGZO010001183.1 GCA_024206195.1 bacterium
ACCTCGTTGCCAACCAACAACTTGTGCTAATCGTGTTGATAAGGGCAGTAACAATGTCTCTGACCATTGTCCAGGAGAGACAGAATCAACTGAATCCATAAAGAACATGGATAATCGAGAACTTACTCCGATGGACCTCGATTATCAGACTTCGAAAGAACCTGTTTTGGGAGAATCCGATCAAAAGCTTTTAGGAGGCTATAAGCCTGAGCGAATTGTTGCATGTCATTCTGCAAATCATAACAAAAATATACCCTTTATTTGGCATTAGTCGAAAATCCGACAAGCAGAGATAAAGTCTATTGTTGGGAGAAAGATTTCATTTTCAATTTTGACCAAATTTTGGATTTTGAAAAACAAATGTCAAGAAGAAAAATGCAGAATTGGCCTTTCCCTGGATACAAATGGGGTGGTCTGGGAACTTTTGATTACTTAATTGAAGAACTTGAAACTGATGAAGATAGTATTCCTATTCTCCCTGAAGTTCCTAAAGATTTGGAACGGGAGTGTGGACAACTCTTATGGTGTTGTTATGATGTTCCCTATCCAATATTATTGGTTGATCAAGTCAATCAAATGTTGCTTACAACACCTACTACTACTCCAGGACAACCATTGGTTCCCCTGGAACTTTATGAATCTACCTGGAAACAAATTCAACCTATTTTAAGAGATCATCTTCAGTTTCATTTCTCTCGACGTCCTCAAGGTCATCCATTTGACAGACTTCAGAAGAAATGTACTGACTTAATTGCAATACTCGCAGTTAAATTTCGAAACAAACCTCGAGAGCAGACTATGATTGAAGAAGAACTTCGAAATGCTGCTAATAGAGTTTCTTTGTATCATATAATGAATACAAGGGAACTTCAAAAAGTGGCTGGACTTGTTAGCCCAAATGAAGAAGAATTTGTTACTATGCGGAGGTTTGAATCACAACCTCCTACTAGTTCTGAATCAAAAACGTCTGCCGATGA
>JAAGZO010001184.1 GCA_024206195.1 bacterium
AAAGACAGGTTTCAAACCTGTCTCAACAATATCACCATGACCAAAAAACGTAAAGACAGGTTAAAAACCTGTCTCAACAATATCACCATGAACCAAAAACGTAAAGACAGGTTAATAACCTGTCTCAACAATACCACTATGAACCAAAAACGTATAGACAGGTTAAAAACGGGAGTGTCAATTTTTTTGTGTAAATGATTTTTGGTTACTGTTTTCATTTCGGAATCTATCTTCAAATATTATTGACAATTGGTTAGATGCTTCGGGCCAATAGCAAACGGGGTTTTTCCATCCTCTTAGTTTTTTATTTTTTAAAGCAAGATATATAATCTTTTCCGCAGCTTTATCTGTTGGAAAGCTCGCTTTGTTTTTAATAACCTTTCTTATACATCTATTTAGAGATTCAATAGCATTTGTTGTGTAAATGACTTTCCGGATAGGTTTTGGATATTCAAGAAATGGTGATACGTAATGCCAGTTTCTTTGCCATATTGGAGCGATCTGAGGATATTTTGTCCATTGCTTTGCGAAAGTGTCAAGAGCCTTTAGAGCACTTTCTTCATTAGCTGCTCCGTAAACATTCTTAAGATCTGCACAGAGCGGTTTCCGATCTTTATAACTTACATATTTGGTGCTGTTGCGTATCATGTGTACTACGCAGAGTTGAACCTGCGTGAGTGGGAAAACAGCTTCTATTGCTTCAGGAAGGCCCTTAAGTCCATCAATACATGCTATTAAAATATCTTCAACACCTCGATTCTGAAGCTCTGTCATGATGTGCATCCAGTAAGATGCTCCTTCTCCTGTTTGTAGCCAAAAACCCAGTATGTCTCGGACACCCTCTTGATTGATACCAATAATGAGATAAACAGCTTTTTTAACTACTCGATTATTTTCTCGCACTTTAATCATAAGCGCATCAAGAAATACTATGGGATACACCTCTTCTAACGGCCTATTGCGCCACTCTATCAACTCATCTTCAACAGCATCTGTTACACGTGATATAAGCTCTGGTGAAACTTCTGTGCTATAGATTTCAAACAAATGGGCCTGGATATCACGGGTGGACATACCACGTGAATACAGGGCTAATATCTTGTCATCAAAACCATCTATACGGCGTTGACCTTTAGCTACCATCTGAGGCTCAAAGGTACTCTGGCGATCTCGAGGGACTTCTAAAGGGATGGTACCATGATCCGATATAACACTTTTCTTAGAATGTCCATTACGCGAATTACCGCTATTATTACCTTCTGGTGAATTTTTAGAATACCCCAGATGGTCACTTAATTCTGCATCTAAGGCCCGTTCTACCACTCCTTTAACAAGTTGTTTTATTAATCCATTCTTGCCAAATACATCTTCTTGAGTCTTGCAATCTTCAAGAAGCTCGTCTATTAATTGGGCTTTACGTTTATTCATGGCTCCTCCTTATCTTACATTCACTATATCATTAGGGAACCATTTACACACTTAAAATTACACTCTCGGCCATGGACTCACGAATATAGCCTTTGGTTCCTTTACGATGCTCACTGAGGGTTCCGTCCCGTTGTTGATTACGCCATAAACTAACAGTCCGATAATAGAGCCCTTCTGAGCGAAGGTACTCTCCCAGTTTGCCTGGCGCTTCATTTTTCAACTCGGCAACTGCATCAAGTACAGACAGCTTATATGCCTTGGTATATCTCC
>JAAGZO010000119.1 GCA_024206195.1 bacterium
ATATGAAAGGAAAAGATTCTAAGATTAAAAATGCAATAGAGAAAAAACGAAAAGAATTAATCCTACCACTATATTTCGGATGGGAAATAGCTATCAGAAAAATCACTAACCTCAAGAAGCATATCGTTGGACCATTCAAAGAATACTGGCAGTACATGACAGCAGTAATGATTCTTATCATGATCACCTCAACAGCTATTTTCCTAAATAAGGATTTACTACTTAACGCAGCAACATACACATTCGTTCAAACATCATGGTCAGGTGGCGTAACTGCAAATAATGCAAATCACGCAAGTGACAGAACTGGTTGGGATGAGTACTCGGCTATTGATGCTGGATTAGTGGCTGGTAGTTCTATTACACTTACAACTTCACAATACCAAGCAATACAAACTTCAGATGATGGTTCTGCTGATACGCCAGACGAGAGTGGATTCGATGCTGGTACAGCAAGTAATGTTGATGTAGTTGGAACAGGGGCTAGTGCATATTTGGATTTAGATTCATCTAGTTACTCTGGCACATTTGAATCTGCAACAATGGATTTGAGCGCAAGTTCAGATATTGCAACTACCACTTGGTCTGAAACTTCAGCCGCTAGCTCATCACTTGAAATCCAACTAGCATACAGCAACAATTCAAATGGTCCATGGGAATATCAAACAATTAGAACTAGAACTGCTGATAGTTTTGGAAGTGAAACTCCAATTTACAGAAGTGTAGGAAACACTTCATCAGATCTAAACACAAATTCTAGAACAGTAACTATATCTGGAACAACAGCAACATTCTCAGGAGCAATGCCAGATAATGTTGGTGTTGGTGATGTTTTACAATACAGCGAGAGTGGATATAAAGTCGCATTCATCACAGGAAGAGCATCAAGTACAGAATACACAGTCCAATCAGCAACAGGTGGAACACCAACCGCAACAACAGGTACTGCAGTTAATGTTTATCGTGCTCATCTAGAG
>JAAGZO010001185.1 GCA_024206195.1 bacterium
GAATCAGTTTAAGGAAGGTCCTGGTGGTGGAGTGCTTTGTGGAATCTCTATAAAGGTTAAAGACGATTGGGTAACTAAATGGGACGGAGCAGAGAACACCAACATAGAGGCTATCAAAGGCGGTCTATCAGACGCTATGAAGAGGGCAGGCTATCAGTGGTCAATCGGAAGGTATTTGTATAACCTGGACGCTGGATTTGCCAATGTAGGAGACAGGGGTAAGTATTCAGCAAAGACGAAAAATGGCCAGTGGTTTAAATGGTCGCCCCCTGCCCTTCCCAAGTGGGCTTTGCCAGAAGGCGAAGAACCAGTAAAGGAAGAGAAGATAGAAGAACCTAAGAAGGAAAAGAAGGATGAAAAAGCCGAAGCACAGAAGAACGCAAGGGCATTCTTCAAGACATTTCTGGAAAATCCAAAACTCACCGATGATGTTAAAACGTATTTTGAAAACTTAAAGGAAGGAGAAAGGTTTAAAATTTCTGCGGATAACAAGTGGGAAATAGCATCTATTGACGCAGAGATAACCGGATTTCTCTTACAAGAAACGGCATAGGAGGAACTATGATTTTAGCACTGACCATATCATGTATAGGCTTAATAGGAATAGTTGGTTATGTTGTTTATGACAACTACGTTTATTCAAAAACGATGGAAACTATTTTAGAACGAATGGCAGATTTAGAACAGATTGCTCACTCGATGATGGAGGGAATAGAATGAGTCACTGGTACGATGATAATGGTAAATTGGTAGCCGACGCTAATTTAAGGTCGGCACGGAAAGAGGGGCTTTATGGAAGTGTTACCACGATAATTGATATCCTCGAAAAAACCGGATTGAATATATGGTTGAGAGATCAGGCGATATTATCAGCACTAACCTTCCCAAGGCCAGGCGGGGTTAATGACACTGAACTTCTATCACTTATCAAGGCAGATTCAAAAGAACAAAGTACACAGGCAGCAGAGAAGGGTTCGTTAATCCATCGATTGATAGAAAGGATTACAAGGGACGAGCAGGTCAGTCTATGCGAATACGAAGATGATATAGTTATCATAGTAGAAGCAGTAGACAGATACCTCAACGACAAAATACACTATGCGCTTGTCATTGAGGAAGGACTTACGAATCAGGAGTACGGATTCGCAGGTACGCCAGACCTTCTTGCAGAACTCAACGATGAAGGAATAGGTCTATTCGATCACAAAACACAAGGCACGAAGGAAGGAGAGCGTATCAAGAAGTATGTTGAGTGGTCTTATCAACTTGCAGCCTGTAATATACTGACAGGAAGAAAAGCGGACAGGTTTTTTAACGTAGTTATAAGCACAACCGAGCCTGGAAGAATTGAAGAAGTTGAGTGGAAGAGAGAAGAGATCGACCACGCAGAGCAGGTCTTTTTGACTTTAGTTCAGTTGTTTCATCTAATAAAAAAACTGCCTGTCATTAAAAGGAAGGTAGCATAAATCAAGGGAACTGGCCTGCCGGGGGTTCGCTCCCGGTGGGCTGGAATATAGGAGATAAACATGAATGATATAAACCGAACAGTAGTAGCAGGAAGACTCACAAGAGATCCCGAAGGAAGAGATGCCGGAGGAACAGAAGTATGCAACTTCTCTCTTGCGGTGAACAGGAAATATAAAGGGGAAGACAAGGTTAGTTACATAGACTGCACTGCCTGGGCAAAGGGAGCAGAAATTTTGATGCAATACGCCAAAAAAGGCAGCCAAATAATTATCGATGGCAGACTGGAACAGCAGAGATGGGAATCAAACGGAGATAAGCGGTCGAAAATTATTATCGTTATCGATAATTTTCAGTTAGTCGGCGGGAAACAGGAATCAGAAAATCCATTTTAGGAGGTAAGACAATGATAGTAATATTATTACTTTTACTTTTCGGATGTTATGAAGATTCAGAAAGATGTGATCCATATACACAATACCGAAAAACAATCGTACAGGAAAATAATGAAAGCAAGTGTATATTTTGTAATTCAAATGGAGATTGGGAAGAATGC
>JAAGZO010001186.1 GCA_024206195.1 bacterium
TACGGGGAATGATTATAACTATATGTAACTACAATGAATATCAAAGTATGAGAACGTACCAAAACGATACAGAAAACGCAAGCAAAACGATACAGGAACGACACAGGAACGACACAGGAACGATACTAATAAAGAAGAATGATAAGAATATAAAGAATGATAAGAATGTTAAGAAGAAGAATCCCCCCAAAAACAAATATGGTGAATATGGAAAAGTGAGATTAACGGAAAGAGAATACAAGAAGCTTAACGCTGATTGGGGGCAGGATAAGCTTGATGAAATGATCCGAGTCCTTGATGAGGGAATAGAGTTAAAGGGATACAAGTACAAAAACCACAATCTAGCTATTAGGAAATGGGCGAATAACCAAACAGAGATAAAGTCAAAACCCCAAGAGGTATTGGCTAATGTATACAACCGTTTTTTAGAAGAGGAAAAGAATGGAAAAAACAGAGATAATCCAAGTTCTGACCTTTTTGGCTGATGTTTACCCTAATTTTAAATATCCCAAAGGTGCAGAGGATGAAACAGCGAGGATGGTAAAATCATGGTATTTCTACCTACATACCTTTGATTTTGATAAGGCGATACCGGTAATAAAGGACTTGACAATGAATAAGCCTCAATTCTGCCCGACCGCACCTGAGATAGCACAAGCGGTAGCATCAGCGGAACCAGGTAGGCAAGAAGCCGCAGAAGAGAGTTGGAACCTGATACTTAAAGAGGCATCATATTCAACAGGCAGATTAAAGGGCGCACTGGATGAGGCGGCTAGGATTGCCCTGAAAAGAATGGGGGGTGTTAAACAGCTTGGGGAACTTAACCCTAACTCTCATCCATTCGCAAGGAAAGAGTTCATTGCTTTATACACCAATGTTTTAACTGAGATAGAGTCTGAGAATATTAAAAGAATAGCCAACGGCAAAGAGCCTATCAAGGATGGCGAATACGAAATTGAGTACAAGAAACTTGGGCATAAACCCACTTCTAATCAAATCGGAGACATCCTTGGGGATCAAAAGCAGATTAAGGAGAAAGGCGATGAGTAGTGAACTAAAGCGGTATGGATACGATGTTGAATGTATTGATAACCGAGTAAGAGTGCATGGCATTAAAGAAGATGTGAATGGCGATTACTACCTATGCTCAGAAGTAGACCCGATACTGGACAATCTTAGAGAAGAGATAGCAGAGTTAAGCGCAGAGCATAAAGATGTATTGGATGAGAACACCAAGCAAGCGCAGACTATTGAGGAA
>JAAGZO010000120.1 GCA_024206195.1 bacterium
AAATACGCAGGTAAAACACCATACAAAGTTCTGGTACAGACTTGGAATGACAAACAGTGGCAAACTGAAGATATTTTTGGTTCGGTGTTTTTCAATTACTTTGCGAAGAAATCAGAACTGGTTTATCAAAACAATATTGTAGAAAATAATGTTGGATAATATACACGACAATTATGTCCCTCGGTTCTCACTTGCTTGATACTAACTGCAACACGTATAATGCCTGATAAATCAAAGGATATGCTATGTTGAATAGGATTCTGGATTTGTTTCAACAATCCAAAGAGAGTAAAAACATTGACAGGGAGTTCGAGAAACAGAAACTCGTATACGAACAAGCTGGTCAATGGCTAAGAATGGCAAACATCCTAACTTGGACTATAGGTGCTTTATTTATTCCATTATCACTCTATTGTTTTGTCTTGGCTATTAATGATAAAAATGACGACCATGACTGGCTGTATTGTGCTGGGTCACTAGCTTTACACTTCGTTTGGACCTACATGGCTCTTTCACACGGATTTGCGGCATGGAAATCCAGAGAAGCACTCATGAAAATTGAAGAAAAATGGGAGATTCACGAAAAACTGAGGTTCTATCACCGACAACGATTTATCTTTACTGCTTCAGTAATTCTTTTAGTGATTTTTACGGCCATGTTAATAATAGGCTGGGTTTTGCTATTTGATAAGACTTAGGTGCATTCAGTGCTAACCACTCACCCCCGAAAAATTTCTGGACTATCTTTTTACTCAATCACACGTTCTTACATAATTACAAAATATCAATGACATTTCTCAATACACTCATATCGGTCCTCATAACTATCATTATATTCAATACAGCTACAGAAACACTCAGAGTTTCCTTCATCTAAGCAGTCATAATACTCATCGTTGTGAAGACAACCACACCCACAACTTTCGCAAGCTCCACATGTGACTCCTGCTACAATTAGAGCGATAACTATCAAAACAAGACAACCAACTACCTGCATCTTTCCTCTCCATCAAATTTGCCAGCCAGCTTAGCATTGAGACGATTAGGTGTCAACGCCATTTCGAGATATTTGGAGAATTACACATGTGGTGATACGATTTAATCAAAAGACACTCAGGGTGAGCCATGTTTGATTGCAACTATGATGACTATGATTCTGAATGTGATGACTGGGATTTCGAAGTGCACAATCATCCATCGCCATGTGGTGTATTTGTGGTTCCTTATGATGTCCCACCCATTCTTGACGCATTACCTTACGAAAGGCCAAAGAATTATCACGGACATGGCCACTACGGAGTTGAATGCTATTTGTGCGAAGCCAGTATTTGCCTCAACCAGACACTCGTGACAATCAATCGATTATTTGTCATGGATGATGTTGACGTGGGCATGACTTTGTGCCGAATATGTATTCCATGTGCTCTTCAGTGTGCTCACGAGGATGTAGATATCTTCTACGGAGATGGAAGACAGTTAATGGATGCTGAGGGGCAAGCATTCCTATACTATGCAGAGATTCTGGCAAATACACTATCACGAGCGAAAGCTGATACTGTTTTCAGAGGGACATATCCAATGGATAATACTTTTGGTGTCGTCCCCCCTATACCGAAATCATTAGAGAATACGTTTTGTCTATCCAGTGGAGGACAGCACGGAAATGACAACATCCAAGGGTTATCTGTTCGACACTGCCGTAAATGTGGAACATTGATTTGTTCATATGTTCCACAGACAATGCTCTCGATTCACTTGGAACAAGTTGAGCGAGAAGAGGATTGGACTATACACTTACAGGTGCTGCACTATTTCTGTTTCGGACGATACTGTCAAACATGTTCGAACGAGATGTTCTCCGTTAATGGTAGAGCTTTCCCAGAGTGATAGTCAGATGATGAAACTCACAATTATGTTTTCTTTGGGAAGAATTGAATATTCCCCGCCTCGTCATAATCGATAACTTTCTTACCATCATTTCCTTTTATCTCTTCGTAACAAATCTCTACTATTCCGTGCTCCCATTTCTCGAGAGGAGAAGTATATGCATTTGGCCAGACTATCATTCCTTTGGTATTGCCAGACCATTTCCTTCCTGCAAGTAAACTGACTAGGTCAACAAAAAAATTGCTTTTGTCGGCTTTTATAAGTTCGGAAAATTTGTTGACTTGCTTTTCAAGTGTCGTTTTGTTCCTATCAGACTTAAGTTCTATTACTACCAGATTCTTATGTTTATCAATTCCGAGGATGTCATTTACTACCCTCTTTTTTCCTTGCTTAATCGCAAGCTCAGAGGTAAGGAATTCAATACCATCTCCAAATGGGAGTAGATGCTTCTTATGGTTGAGTGCATAGTCAATTATCCATGCTTGGAGTTCTTTCTCTCTAGTAATTCTTGTCTTATTGCAGTCAGTTGCCTTGGCATATTTAATCTCTTCCAGTATCTCATCTATTTTCTCATCAAGAGCTTTATTCCCTCTCTTTTCGGTTTTGAGTTGGCTAATGCCCCTTTCAGGGGTCTCTCTATCCAATGAAATCAACGAGAATGAATTTATATTACCCCTGAAATGCAACTTCTTGGTTCTAAGGTCTTTTTCTCTTTCTTTGTTCAACTTTGTTGCAATTTTGAAATACTCAAGTTTATCCACCATCATGCCTCCTCGTTATAATATTAGAACTTCGCCATCTCTCAATTCATGTACATTCTCAAATTCAAATTTGTAGTTGCCCGAATGCTCAGTGTGAATTGGTACCAGCATCTTTGGTTTGATTGCATTGGCAAATATCTTGAGGTCATGTAGAGTCGCATGTCCACTCGTATGTGCATAAACGAAGTTAATCATCTCATCTGTTTGATAAGCAGAGATTTCATGAGTTCCATACATTTCATGTTCAGGTTCCAAGTAGCCTTTCCATTGTGAGTATATTAAATTGACCCTGCCGAACTTCTTGTAAAGGTCAATAATCCTAAACTTGGACATTTTTGAGTGAACCAGATAGTCCTGTGGAGTTTTTTGCAGGTCTTCTTTGAATACCCGATTCTTGTAGATTTGGTTCGCAAAGCCCCCGAATTTGCTTTCGTTCTGTTTCACTTTTTCATAATGACCATAGTCAAAATATACCTTTACCTCATCCCAATCCATATTCGGGACACTGTCAGATACCTGCTTCATCTGTTCCAATACCCAGGCAGTGTAGATATCAATCACGAATACCTTATCAGTCCGTTTGCAAGCTCTGAAAGCAGATACAAGTCGGTCAATATTCTGTGAAGAGGAGATAATGAATGAAATGTTTTCCTTATGATTGATAGTATCAACAATTTTCCTTTCAACAGATTCCTCATCAGGGAATTCACTGTTTGACCTGTTCAACATTGTTCCTTCCATTAGCATCAGGTCAATGTTTGGTGGTGGATTCTCTACAACCCTATCAAATAGCACAGACTTCCTTCCGTGCGAACGAAAATCTCCGCTGTAGAAAATCCGTTTTCCTTCTGCTTCAATCAACAGGGAATAAGCATCGGTAGCTGAATGGTCAACGAGAAAGGGGGTGATTTTTAAATCACCGATTGCAAACTGAGCTTTATGTTTGAAATGTTGGAAGGTGTTTGGGAGCTCTTGTTTGCTAAGAAAAATCCTCGCAGCATTGATTAAATCTAGGGAGAGCTTGCCAATGTATATGGGTATCCTGTTGTCCAGATTCTCAATGAGCCCATAATGGTCTTGGTGGGAGTGTGATATCATAATTGCATCATACATATTACGTTCAACAAAACTCAGGTCAACGTACTCATTATTGAGAGGTTTTCCAATATCTAGCAATAGCTTTGTGCTATTCGTAGAGACCTCAATACAAGTCCCCCCGATTTCTTGGCTTCCTCTATGAATAGTGATTCTCATTGAATTTACCCAACTTAGGATATCGCCTCGTCATGAAATCCATTAACATTTATTCCTGCTTTTGATTAAAGCTATCTTAATCTTACATGTGTTTCTAGTCAAGTTGAGTACGTTGCAAAAGACACTGCACACATTCAAATTACACAAACTTGCTCAGCTATAAATATGGGATTATAATGCGGTCAATACAAAGTAGTAACATACTTGATGTTCCATAGGGAGATAACCAATGGACAAATACTTATCGGCTAGACAAGTAGAGCTGAAATCCACTGGCAGAGACGAGCAGTGGATTCGAAACGTAATCAATAATGACCCATCTATCTTGAGATTGGGTGAATTAAAGGTAGTCGAAACGAATGAAATGAGAGCTTCAGGCGCAGAAGGTAACTTTCTCATGGGCAATGCTGATGATAGTGTTCGCTATGAGATTGGAGTGACTCTGGGTAAGTTAGATGAGAGTACCATAATCAGGACAATCGAGTATTGGGATATTGAGAGAAAGCGGTTTCCTTCACTCCAGCACAGAGCGGTAATCGTGACAGAAGAGATTCCCAACGGTTTCTTCAATGTAATTAGTTTTTTGAATGAGACAGTACCAATTACTGTACTACTGGTAAATGCATTCATGGTGGAATCGTATTTTGTTCTACTATTCGCGAAAGTTTTTGGTATCAGCGAATCCTCGGCTTATGAGGAGCAAGGAACATCAGTGCACTTTGATAGAGAGTACTGGGAGAAACAGCTTAGTCAGATTCTCCAATCTCAGTGATATGTTTGTTTGGATTCCTTAGTCCAATGGACCAAGATTCGAAGGACTCAAGCTGAAAGCAAGTACAAATGAAGATACAGTATTCAGATAAATGTTTCTCTGTGGAAGTCGCGACAATCTACACCGTCACCACATTGATTGGAACCATGATAACAACGATGCTTCCAACATCGTCATCCTTTGCCAAAAGTGTCATGCGGTATGTCACAATGTAGGATATTTAAGTTGGGATGAACTTCGTAAATTGAAAACTAACATAGATGATAAATATATTGAGTTAGAGGAAGAGGAGTTGTTCGGCTCTCCTTAATAAAATCATTATCCCTTAGGCACGAACCTCTGTCTGTGCAGATGGCAATTAATACGGCAATCATGAATAAGACTTGGCTCTATATCGACGGATATAATTTCTATTACGCAATCAAGAGCAACGATGAGTTGCCTGTGTTTCTTGCTTGGTGTGACTTCCGACAACTCGCCGAAAAGCACAGCCACGAAAGGTGATATCGAGTGTTGTGGTGCTATCGATAGGCACAAAGTAAGGACAGAGATTATTGAGCACTTGGAAGGTGGTGAAGCACCCTTGAAACTCAAGGGGCGCAAGTATAATATTAGTTAAATGAATCAGTCTATGTAACAAACCCATCTTTTTGTGGTACAGATAATATTATGAATGAGCGCAAATGCCATTGTGAAGCGGGGGGGACGTAAATCCAGAAGCAATACATATAAAATGTCTTGAACTACGTCTTTGCCAAGAACTCACAAGTGTGAGGTTATCAGGGAGAATCACACAGACAAAGACCAAAGAATTGTGCTACGGCAATTTTGGCAGCTATTTGGACTATTTTTTAACCTAACCGAATCTATAACAACATTCACATTTCACCAATTATCTTCTCAATCATACCCGCAGAAATTTGAACAAGCCGTTCAGCCTGTTTCTGTTGGTATAC
>JAAGZO010001187.1 GCA_024206195.1 bacterium
GATGTGATATAGTGGTCACATTACCGATCACTCCGCCTTGAAACATATCATGGATCGAAAAGTTATTAAGAGTAATCAAATGTTGCATTGGAGAGTTGAAATTGCTGATTTTGAGACCCTTGGAGGTTCATTACATTTTGTCTATAATAAAGGAGCTCAAAATCATGTCACGGATGCATTATCTAGAGGTGCTGTAGATCCTCCTGAGCTTACTCAAGCAGAAGAGGAACTATGGGTTGCTTCTAGAGCTTTACTTTTGGAATCATTTGACTCCGAGACTCCTACTTGTGCAGTTGTTAAGAAGACTAATAGTCTGGAGAAGGAATTTCATTTTCTGGATACTGAAGCTATATTTAAGACAATTAAAGATTGGCAATCTAAAGATCGCTATTCGAAAGCTGGTTTTGAATATGTGAAAGAAGGTAAATATCCTACAGAAGAACAACTTTATAAGTGGATTCAAACTGTGGGAGATCAGTAGAAGTGGATGAAATGGAATTTTAACCAGAAGGCTTTCTACTACTAAAGGTGGAGAAATCACTTACGGTCCTAGACAAATTTTCGTACCAGAAAAACAAAGATCAGTAATACTGAAAGAAGCTCATACAATGCCTGGTGGCGTTCATCCTAATGAACAGAAAACCTTGCAAAGATTGAGAGCTAAGCTTTTCTGGCCTCAAATATCTGA
>JAAGZO010001188.1 GCA_024206195.1 bacterium
CGATGGAAAGCATATGCCGATGAGGTCCTACCAATAGGTTGGAAAGGTCTAGATAAACTCCGGAAAAAGGCTTTAAATGCTATTGAGTTAGAGGATAAAAAAGGTAATAAGCCTTCACGAGGTTCAAAAAAAGATTTAGAGATTAAACTTGATGAGAAAAAGAACATATCTCAATCTTACTTAAACGAAATCATACGTCTTTCAGAACAATACAAGCACTTATTGGAAATTTGTCATATGCAAGCTCGTCAAGATGCAGACTTTAAAGATTTATTTCACATTCATTTAAAGCGATATGCTTACATTGACAAGTTATACGAAGTGAAAAACTTAGAAGCAGTTTATGATGATAAGTAAGTTATGGAGACTAACTGATGCAAATTGCAAGCTTGTAGATTTCTCTAATCATCATGGACAGTCCTTACTATCAGCGCCAAATACACCAATTGTTTTTTGGCCAGACACTACAGTTTGCTGGCCAGTAACCATTTGGCTTACTGAAAAGTCACAATCCTATCATAGTCGATCCAGTAAAAAAGGTATCAGAAATTCGAATGGCGGTAGTGTTGTTACACAGGCTAGCGTTATTTCTCATTTTGTCAGATATGTTTTTAATGTTAATAGGAAGCTTTTCGTTACTTTAAATGATGATCACATCAAAAACTGCGTACCAACTCCGGCAGAGGAAGATGATCCAAAAGACCCTCTTACCAAAAGAAGGAAGAACACTCAAATTGGTAAAATAATGAGAGCAGGATTGAGGTTTCTAATTTGGTATCAAAAAGTGATGCTGGATCATGATCGCCACGGCAAGATCATTATAAATTGAACTTATAGAGCAAGTAGTGATCAGATCAAGGCATAATAATTACTTGGTCGCATAAATATGAGCACTACTTTTCTGAAACATTTTAATTCAATTACAGATCCTCGCATTGAACGTTGTAAAAAGCATGAACTTATCGATATTCTTCTCCTTGCTATTAGCGCTGTACTCTCTGGTGCAGAAGGATGGGAAGATATTGAAGACTTTGGGCACCTAAAGCTTGATTGGTTAAAAAAATACGGTACGTTCAACGCAGGAATTCCAAAACATGACACGATTGCTCGCGTCATGTGTCGGTTAAAAGCAAATGAAATAGAAAGGGCATTTCAATCTTGGATATCATCACTGATTGAAACCACAGGTGCAGATATCATCGCTATTGATGGCAAAACCGCACGGCGTTCATTTACCACAAAAGACAGAAAAAGTGCCTTACACACGGTCAGTGCATGGAGTTGCCAACACCAGTTAGTGCTTGGACAGACGGCTGTTGATAATAAAACAAATGAAATCACCGCAATACCAGAATTACTCACCCTGCTCGATATTGAAAACAGTATCATTACGTTAGATGCGATGGGATGCCAACAAGAAATAGCAAAACAAATCATCCAACAAAAAGCAGATTATATTCTTGCACTTAAAGGTAATCATTCAGGCATGCAAAAGGAACTAGAAGCGTGGTGGCACAAGTGCGAGCGTGAAAGGTTAACTCAGCATAATTGTGATGAATATACCGAAATAAGCTCAGGACATGGGCGTGTTGAAACACGTACATGCCAGCAGTTACTTATAGATAAAAGCTGGTTAGGCAAGGATTATCGTTGGCCTGGCTTAACGAGTATTATTAAGGTCAGGGCTGAAGTTCATGATAAGTCGGCAGGGTCGGATACCACTGAAACACGCTGGTATATAAGTTCATTAGACTTAAATGCAGCGCAAGCACTCAATGCGGTACGCAGTCACTGGCAGGTTGAAAGCATGCATTGGATGCTTGTGCTTGATATGAACTTCAGAGAAGATGAATCGAGAATACGCAAACTTCAAGGGCCATTAATGTTTAATGTAATGCGAAAGATAGCCATGGCGCTTTTTAAACAAGATACATCTAAGTCAGCTAGTATGGCGAGGAAAAAGAAAATGGCAGGGCTAGACGATGATTACCGCTCAACCCTGTTGGAGTCTGGGATTAAAATGCGCTAGCCGTGGAATAATTATCAGCTCCTAGCTAACATTTAGATAAAATTTACAAATAGTTTATAAATATGAATAGGGATCTGGTATATTTCAGGTATTAGCTAAAAATAACAACAACTAAAATAG
>JAAGZO010001189.1 GCA_024206195.1 bacterium
ATTAAGTAAACAAGTTAGAGTTTCATTGTCAAGAGTTATTCTATAAAACCTTTTGAGACTGATTTAGCTAATAGTTGATTGGCTTCACTGACCGAACTCTATTTGTAACTTAGTTAGTTCTTGTAAGATAAAGCCTAGTAAACCACTTTTCTTACAAAAACAACAGTTACAAATGTTGATACCGAACGATTGGCTAAAGTAACGGGCAATGGACAATATTCTCTTTCATAAGCTTCAATTCACTGTTTCCTATGTCCAATGCATATGAACTTGTACTTAGCTCCTTTCACTGTAGGTTCTAACAACTTTGTGAATCTTTCAGTGATAAAGCAAACCTGAGCTCCTGAATCCATAAAAGCTCTGGCACACTTATATTTTCCAGCTACACATACAGTGACAATGTCAGATTTAGTATAGTGTGGAAGCACTTTAGATTCGTGTCTTCTGGCTTCTTTCTTTGAATCGTAATCTTTAGAACAGGAACTTCCTTCTTCGTTTTCAAATTCATCTTCTTCCTGATTCTTTCCTTTAATTAGTTTATGCTTAATTAATCGAACTGGAGGCACTGGCAAGTCAATTTTACAATTGCGAGCCAAATGACCATAAGATTGACATTTATAACACTGAACTCGATTCG
>JAAGZO010001190.1 GCA_024206195.1 bacterium
TACTATCCTAAACGCTCAAAAAGGAGTTATTAATGGGAATATCACTGATAGTTACGCTGATTCTACTTTTGTCAACAGGTAGCTGAGGGATTATCATACACTACTTCGTGAAAGTAGATGATATGAAGAAGACGGGTATACCGATACACATTCTGCTCGGTGTTCTTTCAATGATTAGCATTGTTGTCACTGCGATCCTCTCTTAGTAATTTGTGGAAAACAGATTAAAAACACTTCATCTCCCCAATCCCATACCCTCCTTGACTACCAAGTAGCAGTTGTGTAGGATAGGGGCACTCTGTCAGGGAGTGAGGGTGCCACCAAGTCAATCCGGCAAGCTTGTTAATTCGAACGTTGTGTTGCAAAAAGAGAATGGATATTCCCGCACAAATCTACGAAACATTTTGCCCAAATTGTGGATATCGAATCGAATATCCATTATTCATGGCATCATTTTACGATTTCGCTACATATCAAGAAATTGAAACAGAAAAGATAGTTCGGGTGAATCTCGAACTTTTGCATTATCGAAAATTGATCCTCAACGATTTGCTACAGGAATATTCAGA
>JAAGZO010001191.1 GCA_024206195.1 bacterium
CGACATAAGAAACTATAGTACTCTTCCCTCTGATAAGAAAGAAAGATTCGTAGAGGCGATGGACTTCGTTAAGTCAACAGCAGACAGATACATAGTAGCTGATGTTACAATGGGATGCACAGTAGATGTACTAGAGAATCATGTTAGCTATCTCTGTAGAGAGTATCCTGATCATAAGAAGATATTCTTATTAGATAACTTTCATAAGCTTGATCTTAAGTCTACTAATCAGCGAGAAAGAACCTCTGCTATTAGTGAGGGTTCTAATAGACTAAAGAATATAAGCCTTATAAATGACATACCTATTATTACTACGATAGAGCTAAGGAAGTTAGCAAATGAAACAGATCGCCCTACTAGACAGGATATGTCAGGAGCTAACAGGTTAGATTACGACGCTGACGTTGTAGGTCTTGTTCACTGCGATCAACAAGTGCATAAGTCTATTGGTAGAGAGAGCAAGATTGTGCACGACACAGTAGTGAACGGTGAAGTAAGAACAATGCCGTGGGTAGAGGTAAACATTGCTAAGAACAAGCTCAACGGTAAACAAGGAACCATACCCATGAAGTTCAATGACCACAATATGCAGTTGACTCAGGGTAGGTTTAAAGACTGGAACGCTTTGTATCGTTCCACTATAACTAGAAACAAAGGTAGTAACGATTTCTAAGAGGCAAAATGCCACATAATTCTATAAAGTGTGACACATTTTCTAATAGGGCATTTGGTTGTCCGCACTACGCAGAGGAGGATAATTATGCAAAGGTTGTTAACGCTCTTTTCAAGAAGGTCATTAATCATTATAAAGATGATCGCGATGATACTGACACAGCTGATATCGCTAATTCTTATCAGCATGAGTACAAGAGAAAGTCTTTTACGGGGCTAAGCTACTTATATACTAAGGATCGGTCCCGCTTTGAGACATACTGTAATGGATGTGTAGAAAATCTCGGGGCATTCCTATCTACTTACAACGTGAGCAATATACTTGATTCGTATAGATACAATAGAGTAGTAGGTCAGGTAGGATGCCTTTCTGAGATTAATAATAAGAAATACGTTACTCAATTCGTCTTCAGAACAACAGAGGATACATTTGACCGGCTGTTTTATTACCGGTTCAATTCATATATGTATAATAAATGCAATGGGTTAGCCCATGACGCACTAATTTTTGTTGTACCAGAGAACAGCCATTATCTCATTAAGTACAATGAAAATGACTATACTATTAGACACGGTTTCATTGGCAGCAATATTAAAAAGAATGCACATAATCCTGGACACTTATGTCTGACCTGCAAGGTAAAGCATTGTGCTCCGAGATTAATAACTAACCTAGGGAGGTTACTGTGAGCTGTGAGATAAGAACCAAAGGTGGCAAGCTAATAGGGTCCCTGTCAGATAGTATGGATGATGAAGACATGTTGGTCGTTGGTGACAAACAGGTTCCACTGAGCAAAGTTTACAACGATAAAGCTCTCAAAGATTCATTCAATGATTCAATCAAGTCTTCTGAACCTGAGGATACAGAAGATGAAGATGGACATAGTAAATAATGTTGATGTAGATCTATTACCAGACTTTGTACAAGACGCTATACTAAAGGAGTTCTCAAATTTATCTATTAAACATAAGCTAATAATATATTCCAGACTAGTGCACGGGCACTTATTCAAGGTCACTAGTAACGACCTGTTTAATATATGCAAGCAGACGTCCGGTGTAACTTACAGGAATTTTATTAAGAAGTTAACAAAAGAATTGACTAACAATGCAAATCATAAGACAAAGAAAACCCGTAAAAGGAATACCGATAGAACCAGTAATAAACAAGTATCCAAGAAAGCTAAAAGATGAACCTAAGAAACTTGGAGTGGTCCAGGAATCAAAAGTTGAAGAGACTAAAGTCCCTAAAAGAACGAAACGAAAAGGCAAGACGGTTAGGCCTCCGGTCATATCAAAGAGAAATGATCGAGAAGTACCAAAAGACGTCACGCCGAAAAGCAATGAACCCACACCAGAAACATTTAACGAAACGTTAAAGGACTAAATTGAATCTCAGAGCACTGGAACATAACAAGGCAGCTGTCACCAAAGAGGACGATGAGGTAATGGATATTCTCGAAAAGTATCCGAATGATCATGAGGATAATGATTACCACATTCTCCCCATGACAGACGAGGCTAGAGAGATGATTACTCGCACAACAAGAACTGCAGATATACTCGGTCAACGTCCGTTATCTAATCCTGGACCTATTGTTATTACTCGAGTAGATGACAATACAGGACCTACACAAGCACCAGCACTACAACAAATTGGTCCCATCACTAGCGGCGATGAACTATTTCGGATTCAATGTGGTTGTGGTAATACCCTTGTCGTTACTGGTAACTTTGTTATAGAACTTAACGATGCCACATTCAGATGTTCCGAGTGCGGTGATGTCGCAGCAACTATAAATACTAATGACTAATTAAACTCCCCTATAAACCTTAGCCAAGGGTTATCAATGTCTTCTAAGAAAAGAATATTAATAATCAGTGACTCGATTCTACGTCAAACAGGTTACAGCAGGGTTGCTTCCTCCATTATACATTACCTTAAAGATTATTACACAATAGCTCAGCTAGGCGTTGCCGATTATCAAGGCAGCA
>JAAGZO010001192.1 GCA_024206195.1 bacterium
CCACAATGACTATTCCTGAACTTAAAGCTAATACTCTTAAAGTTCAAGGTAAATTCAAATCAACAGATACATCTGTTTCAACTTCTCAAGAGTTCACCGTCACTATTAACAATGCCTGCTTCACCGTATCTCCAAGTACACTTACAATTCATTTAACTGGAACTGCTCCTACTCTTACAAAGGAAGTTGATCCCAAAGCTTGGTGTGTCTTCAAGAATCCTAAAACTGATACTTACATTACCGCATCTACTCCTCCAAGATTTAATGGAATTCGTTGGGTATGTACTCCTGCTTTTTTTCCATTCATTATGTTCTGTGTACTTTACTGTAAAACTGGAAAAACGCCTACTCATGCTGATATTATTGCTCAAAAGGGAACTGACTCTCCTCTTCAACAATTTGCCACCATCTACTTTGATGCTGATAAGGAATATACTTTAGCATTCGTAGGATTAGCAAGAGGTCAATCATTTACTCTTAAATGTATTGTTCAAACCACCGAAACAGATGTTAAATCTAGAAAAGTTAGTCCTTGGTCAGTGTCTTCTTGGGTTGATGGAAAAGTTACTAAAGATTTAATTCCTGTTCCAGTTGATCCTACTGCATGTGTTGAATTTACCCTCTCAGGTGAGAAAGCTCCAGCTGGTTTCGTAAACGCTTTATTGAAGTTCTGTCAAAACGTATTCTCTCCTGGAGGTAGTCCACCTATTTCAACTGGTTGTATTATCTGTTCTGATGATTCAGGAGCTACTGCTCCCGGAAGTGCATTTACTAAGAATGTTGTTTGCCA
>JAAGZO010001193.1 GCA_024206195.1 bacterium
GATAGCTCTCAATAAATGAGCATGAGTCATTTCAAAATGTTCAGCTATTTTTAATGAATCAGTTACAGGACCAAAATTGCATGCTGTTCTCGTGAACCGAAAGTGCGTGCTGCTGTCGTAAACCGAACATGAAATCGTTCATGTTCTCTTACTCCAGTGAATGTCCTTCCTGAGACAAGGTTTACACTTTATTCTTAAGACATCGTTTACACTCCGTTCTTAATATATAAACCAAATGGATCCTCAATAGGCTCCACTCTTCTTCCCTTATCGTCAAAATAACCTAAATCATAATCTAAAAATGAAACCACCCAGATACCATCTTCCATTTCTTTTATTCCAACTTCTACACCTGCAAAAGCTTTGCTCAAGCTAATTTTCAAGCCCCTGTCACAAATTCTTCCGCACTGACTTACAAGTATTGTTTTGTCATGAAAGGGATAAAATAATGGCTCTGGTTTTTTGTAGATACGATCAGACTTCTTATAGATCTCTGAAGGATAGCTATTGTTAATTCCTTGATGTGGTCTTTCTTCATTAAAGACTTTTTGAAATTTATCAAAAGTCTCTTGTTGAGCAATAAGGTTCTCTCTTGGTGGGCGAGTTGCTTCTTGCTTAAGAGTAAGATGCATTCTCTCATGCCTTCCATTTTGTTGAGGCTTACCTGGAGTAATTCTTTCGATTCTAATTCCTAGTCTCATCCACCAAACGGATAGCTTAGTTAAATTATAAAACGAAGCACCACTTGCAAATGGAACACCGTTGTCGGTCCTTATCGCTTCTGGGAGACCGTACTCTTCGAAAGCTCTGGTAAATGTCTCAAAAGCAAAGACTTCATTTGTACCGGTCTGAGCATCACATGCAAGAAGGTAGCGTGAAGCTTGATCAGTAATTGTAAGTGGGTAGCAATACTTCTTATCACCAGTCATGAACTCGCCTTTGTAGTCGGCACACCAAAGCTCATTTGGTTTTTTTACATCACTAAGAGCAGTTCCTTGTGACTTATATCTTTTTCTTCCTCTACGATGTTTAACTAATCCGTTGCGATCTAAAACAGCGTGAATGGTGCTTGTTGCAGGAGGCTTTACATCAGGATATTTTTTAATAATCTTTTCTCTGATTTTAGGAGCCCCCCAGTTTGAATATTCTCTTTTAAGGCTAAGGATAAGAGCTTCAACTTCTATTGGGAGTTTATTTGCATAACGATTAGGTGTTCGCTTTTGTTCAACTAAGGCCATTTCTCCAAGCTTTTTGTAACGATTCCAAATCTTGTAACCTGTTGGCCGTGTTATCCCGAACTCACGACATAAAGGGGCCATCTTCTCGCCCTCAATTAACCTAGCGATAAACTTTAGTTTTTGATCCATGACTTTGCACTCCATCCACGGCATAGCTATAACCTCCTGTTACAAGAAAATTATAACTGACCGTTTTATTTAGAAGTGTAAACGATGTCTCCGGTATAAAGTGTAAACGATGTGTCCGGAATGGACCAGGGGCTGGTTTGTACCCTGAATTTAGTGCGACTCATATTCTGCGTAAGGCAATGGCCAACATTGTAAGACAGCATATGGGGCTTGAAGCAGCTCAAGCAGTTGGCGGTTGGAAATCTAGAGATGTAGTAGAGAAAGTCTA
>JAAGZO010001194.1 GCA_024206195.1 bacterium
AAGCCTTCTCCAGGCAACAAACTCTAATCAAAGGAATGGCCGGTGTTCACACAAGAGATATCTATAAAGACCATGGTAGGTTTTGGGATGAATTTAGCCGGATTAAACAATAAGGAAAGTAATGGAATTAGATAACTTAGATGGGTGCTGTGGCGGAATAGGTAGACGCAGGGAAAAGAGGCAGCCCCCTGAATCACGGCAAGGGGAATATAATGAAGCGTGTGATTGCTCCCGAGATGGAAGTTTAAAGCGAAAGCATTTGAAACCACTTGTTGAAGAACTCGACTTCCATGCAGGTTCGAATCCTGCCAGCACCCTTCCAAGTTATCATTTAACTGAACCAATAGACTGAAAGGAAAGAGATGTTTGAAATTAAACCACCTGCAGGGCCGAAAGAGAGGGTTATACAGATACGTATTCATGAAGAAGATCATAAACAACTAATACTCTTAGAGAAAAAATCCTCTCTTAAAAAATCTGAGATAATTAGGCAGATGATTTGTTATTGTTTGAAAGAACAGTAAACCAATAGACTGAAAGGAGTCAGATGACTTAGATGGGTGCTGTGGTGAACGTCAACCAATAGTAAAACTAAGCTATGAATTAGATAATATGCAGGGTGACTATACTATTAGCTCGGACAAATGGTAAAAGCTATAAAATGCGATTAATTCCACAGGACGAGAATAGGCAAATCCCTGCCAGCACCCTTCCAAGTTATTAAACAGAAAGGAAAGAGAGATGTACATAGTAGGAGTTGATGTCGGAAAAGGAGAAAGCAAAACTGTTTACTCTATACGAGATGACAACAATAACATGGTTCATTTCGAGCTACCAAAATTTCGATGGTACAGCAAATTATGGATTTGCTTCAAATACTGGAGGTTGAAAAGACGTTTTAAAAAACGATATAAGCTGCCTTTACCAAGTCTATCAGAAATATTGGATTAAACAACAAAGGAGAAATGATGGGAAAAATTAACAATGAATTCATTAACCTGCTAAATACTTCCAAGGAAGTGGCAGAGACAAAAATAGACTTAATGATAGGTGAATGGGACCTGGAGGCAGATACCTTCCCCCAGCGCCTCTACAAGTTCCTAACAGCTATTGAAGTGGAGATAGGACTCTATCCTGTCTTAGAAGAACACAGGAAAAAGCTGCTGCTGGAGCTGGAAGAAAGGGCCGGATGAAACTAACTGACAGAGAAATGCTTATCTGGTTTCATGAAAGACTGGTGCATGTCCATGGAGAAGACGAACTAGTTGACTATATGCACCGACTCAGAGATATCATCAAAACCACTGACAAATACAAACGCTCTGAGCCACAGCAATCGAATTCACTAGAACAAATGTTAGAGGAGGAGGAAGAGTGAAGATGCGCTGGTCTGGAAATTTTCAAACATATAGTCAGTCGCTTAATATTGAAGACGAAAAGATTTTCAAAGCCGCAATCAAAGCAGCTAAAGCAGCAAGAAAATATAAACTAGCTCCCATCGAAGGCTATATCTACCAACATAAAGATCGCGTCTTCTTCGCAGGCCTGAAAAGAGGGGTTATGACTGGTAATTCGTTTGATACTGTATGGGAGATAGATTTACAAGCAAAGAGAAAGGAGAAATGATGTCAAAATTACAGAGATTTAAAGACATTTTCCCGGCTTCTGAGGTCGGTATAATCCAGTGGGAGGGTAAGCCAGCTATAAGGATAAAACACCGCTGTGCCCCCTCTAAAGACGCTCTCAGGGCTATGTTCAGTGTCCTCCAGGAAAAACATGTAGTCTCCCTGGGACATAAGATAATCATACCCACTGAAAATGTAGGAGGAAAATAATGGAAGTAACAGTTTATAAATGCGAAGAATGTGGTTTTCTCTTCGAGAAAAAAGAAGATTATGAAGCCCATCAGGAAGAAGAAAAGACCAAAAAAGCCTGGGATAAGAAGTATCCTGACGTAAAAGAGGATGACTGCGAGTTTGCTAATGGTGGTTACTCAATCCAGCGTACAGAAGAATGGTTCAAACAGCTGGAAAAGGATTTGCTGGAAATAATAGCCCCCCTTAACATCTCTTCTGCTACCTACAAATGGCGGTGTATTTGCCAAACCTGCTTCCGGGAATGGGGGCAGCCGTACTACGCAGATAATTGTAACCACCAGGATGGAGGTAAAAAATGACTACCTGTGTACAGTTCTGGGCAGCTATCATGACTCTACAGCTGGTTCTATGGATTATCAGCAAGGTGTAAAAAGGAAGCCCCGGCTTATGGAGATAAACCGGGGCAAGAGAAATGATTGACAGAAAGACTGTCCACCTCCAATTGGATTAAGTATAAGTATACCTATTTAAAAACACAAATGCAACCATAAAAGGAGAAATGATGAGTTCACCAATTATTGAAACGAAGTGCTGTTATAATTGTGGCTATGTGAAAGGATGTGAAAGTATGTGCGAGTTAAGAGTTTCCCATCCTTATTCAAAGGCGCTTTTCCGATGCTACAAGTGGGAGGTAAGAATAAAAAAGCCGGAATTACCCGTAATCCTTGAGCTACTGACTTTCTGGGAACCCGACAAAGCTCAACAGAACTACAACACCCTAGCAGGAGCAATCAATCAGATAACTAATTATATCAAGCATAAGGAGAAATGATGCAGGTACTAGATATGTTTTGTTTAAGAGACTCAAGAGAAACCCTGAGACTGGCTATTGAGGCGTCCTATTTTGGTCACGAGAAAAAACTTCCCTCCAACCTGGCTAATATAACCAAAAAGCTAGGGAAGAGAATGGGGGTAATCCTCCATGAAAAAGGCTACAAAGACTTCTCAGCTGAAAGATTGGTGTCAGAGGAGAATGATTACCGCACCAGAGTAGGGATAGGCGTCTTCCTGGAAGCAGAGAAATACAATGATATGAGAGGATTTCTCCTGGCATGTCTGGAAGAGACTGAGACCGCCCTGGCCACCAAGGGGGCCCTACTCCAGAAACTTACCCGGATTACTGACTGGATTGAGAGTAACCCCGCGCTCAGTGCTGCCTGGGAGGATTACAATAAACCTGAAGAAGAGGAGGAAGAGGATGAGCTGTGAATGCCGAAAAAGCTGTAAGAACTATATCCCTGGAGATAAAATTGGATGCCTTAGTTTTAAAGTAAAGGAGCATCCATTGGATAAGATAATTAAAGAAATGCGGCAGTTGTTTGAATGCACTCTAGCGATGCCAGCAAATTCGCGAGCACTTCCTGAAGATATAGTAGAAAGAAAACTCCAAAAATTCCGCTATGAAGCTGTTAAATGGACTTGTAATGCAAATTCTTACGCTAAAGTTAGCGTAGATGCGTTTTTAAAAGAAAAAGGTCATGAAGACTGGATAGTGGATCATGAATAAGCTGGGAATCCGCTACATCCTCAAGCTTTACCGGACTTACTGGAAAAAGACTGGGAACCGGCCAGTAACGATTCAGGTGAGTGCATACAACTACAGAGTGACCCCGGCAGCTAAGATCCTCTCTAAGCTGCTGAAGGTTAAAATAGATATTGTGGGATGATTCACCGTCTCCTGACAAACCTAGGCAGAACTAACTCACCATTCCTACTCAGATAGTGGATCCTACAAACAGGGTCCCTAATCATATCCAATGGGTTTATGTAGTATTTTAGCCTACTCTTAGGGGATACCAGCTCTCTCAAATATCTGTAACTAAAACTCATCTTCTCCGCAAATTCAGTCAATTTCAACCATCTTTCCTCATAATAGTCTGTTTTAGTGTTGTATTTCTGACCATCATGCAGCTGTATAGC
>JAAGZO010001195.1 GCA_024206195.1 bacterium
ATGTTAAACTATAATACAAGTGATCAAAAAGAGATTGATAATATAAACAAGATTATCAAAGTTTTAGAGGACCCAAGTTCTTCAAAAAATCAAAAGTTTGATGCCAATGTAGCTATTGGTGAAACAATGGCTCTGTTGACAATAGATATATACCCACGAGCACATACCTATTTTTGGAGCGAAGAAGTTCAAGATAAGATTAATCCATAAACCATAAAAATAGGTAGAGTAGAAGAAATTCTACTCTACCTAGCTACCTTGTTGTTATTTCAAATTCTGTGAGCTCATCAAATTCTGAGTCTGTACTAATTCCCTGCGTTTTTCTCATTCGTAGTTCCAACTGAACTGCACTAATTGTTGTGCATTTATTTGTAAGACACTTAGGAAACTCCTTGGACCAACGAGGACAAATTTTACAAGGACTATCAATCATGATTATGTAAGACTTAACTCAATATTAAGAACAGTTGTATCTTTTGAAAAGACACATACCGAAGATGTCACTGTATCATAACCATCTTTTGAGATATCTACGTTAAAAGTACCGTTTTTATGTGAGTATGTGAATGATCCGTCAGGATTTGTCATTCCGGAGTAGGTCGCATTCGAGTAAATCAATGCTGCTTGGACTCCTTCTCTTAATGCCCAGTCACCTGATGCGATTGCATTAGTATCGGTAAAGTCCGTAGTTATATCTGCTTTTGCTTCAGTAGCTGATACAATTTCAGTTATTACTGCTACACCTGTCTCAGCTGTCGCATTGTTTTCAATTATTCCACCTACGTCCTCAAGAGCCCACCCACCTCCACCTAGAGTAAACACTATACCAGTACCAGTGATTGCTGCTGGTGTCAATGTTTCAGCGTAAGTTCCTCCTAAAGTAGTGACTCTACCAGTTACGATTCCTTGATCATTTGTGTACATTTTGATTCTCTCCTTAAATTAAATATTGATATTACACGTTAACATCAAATTCGCCACTACGAGGAGTCGCTATACCGTCTGGTATAGCCGGCAAATTATACTCTGCATTAAAATTGTTAATCTCATCAAGACTACTGGAGTTCTTGATCATTCTGACAAAGTTTCCGACCCAGGTATGCATTTCTGCTTTGTTACGACCATTGTCTAAGAAAACTTTGTAAATCCCTGGTGACTCAGAACACCATCTGTCATCTTCTTCTATGTCCTCAGAATGTAGAGGAGACCTACCTGTACCTAGTCCTAACATTACTGCTCGTATTTTAGCATAGAGTTCGAATACTTCAATTCCTACGTCATGATCTACGTTCTTAATCGTCGTAATAACTCTATTCTCGACCAGGTCTATTAACTTTTCAGACTTATTCATACTCACTCCTACCATGTGTTTGTTTCCAGTCAGCAATTATAAATCTC